>CAYGTY010000189.1:0-11503 GCA_964352825.1 uncultured Anaerolineaceae bacterium | reverse complement strand
TATCAAACCAACCATTATGTTGAGGGGATTGATTGGTCGCCTGATGGAGAGTGGATTGTTGCAAACATTGGCTCACAGATTTATAAAATGCGTTCAGATGGGCGTGACTATCAGCAATTAACCTATACACCTAATGGAGCAACATCAGCAATCTGGTCACCTGATGGATCACAGATTAGCTTTGTATCGCAATCATCGTTCCCTAACACCTATCATTTAATGCTGATGGATAGCAATGGGAGCAATATGCAGAAAATCGGGACATTTAAGCGCAATATTATGATTCACTGTTGGATGGAATAATTAGACTAGTTTATTCTCTACAGCAATGGCAACAGCTTCGGCACGATTGCTAACACCTAATTTACCGAGGATACTACTCACATGGAATTTGACTGTTGAGCGACTGATAACAAGCCGTTCAGCGATTTGGGGATTATTCATTCCATCAATTAGTAAGGTCATCACTTCGAGTTCACGTTGGCTAAGATTATAATTGATTTTTTGTGGGTTGCGAGTCGCTTGAATCAACATGCGCGTTGCCTCTGGAGCAAGTATGGGATCACCACGATGAGCAGTCCGAATTGCCTGAGCAAGGTCATCAATAGAGATGTCTTTGAAGAGGTAGCCGATCGCCCCTGCTTTTAAGGCTTTTTGAACCAGTTGGCGATCATCCGTAAAACTGGTTAGCGCGATAATTTGTGTTTGGGGGCTGTTTTCACGGATATGTGCAATGGCTTCATCCCCTGTCATTTTGGGCATCACCATGTCCATCAAGATAACATCAGGGGCGAATTCTTGATAGTTTCGCACTGCTTCTTCACCATTTACAGCCTCACCGACAAGCTCTAAATCTTGAAAGGCTTTCAAAAACATTGTAAATCCTTGACGAACGACCTGATGATCGTCAACAATCATAACTCGTATTTTTTTATCCTTATTCATCAGTTTATCCCTCACCGTTCATATACCAAATAAGCTCAACCGTTGTACCTTGACCGATACAACTTGTAATATCCAAGCTACCTTTAATGTCCGAAGCACGTTCTCTCATTATTTTAAGCCCTAAATGCCCCGCTGGAACAGTTAATGGGGCAAATCCAATCCCATTATCAATCACTTTTAACTCAATATGATCGTTATGTTGTAAAAAATCAATCGTGACTTGAGTTGCTTGAGCATATTTTCGGATATTGTTTAATGCTTCTTGGGCAATACGATAAAAAGCAATGTGAACTTCTTCGGGTAGGGTTGTTATATTATTAATGCGTGATTCAATATGAACTTCGGAATGGCTATTAAAGGCATGGATTAAATTGCGTATTAATGTTGGTAAGTCCATCTCTGCAAGAGCTTGTGGACGCAACTCCACTAATAAAGTCCGCATTTCGGCTAATGCACCACGATTCAGACGATCCAACTCACCTAACCCATCACGAACATCATCAGGGCTATGATCTAATAAACGTGGAAGTGTTTGGGCAATCACACTGGCAGAAAATAATGTTTGTGAGACCGCGTCATGTAAATCTCGGGCTAGCCGTTGACGTTCTTGGGTGGCAGCTAATATTAATGCTTGTTGGTATGCACGAGTATTACGGATAGCTTGAGCGGCTTGTTGGGCAAAAATCTGTGCATAATGAATATGATCGTCTGTAAATTTGTCTTTGTCGTAGCCATCAAAATTTAAAAAACCGATAACTTCTTCGTGAATGATAATTGGCACACCAATATAAGATTGGATGTTTACACCTGCGACTTTAGTCCAATGTTCGCTATTTGAGGTATCCTTAATCACAATCGGTTGCTTAGTTTGGATCATTTTCTGGAAAATAGGCATCTGAAGTGCTTGACGTTCTAAAGTATCAACAATCATATTGATATATTCAGGAGCATATCCATGAGACCCTACAATTTTCACTTTATCAGATTCAATTAATAGGATATTTGCAGAATCATGAGAAATGACATTTTGCATATTGGTAAGGATACGTTCAAGTACCTCATCAAATTCGAGGCTACTATTAAGGGCTAAAGCTGTATCAAGAAGAGCTTCTGCAAATTGTCGCTGTTTACGTTCACGTTCTACCATCCGTTGGTTTTCGGTAGCATATCGAATACTGCGTTCAAGTGTGTTTGGCTTTAGCAGTGTTTTATCAAGGTAATCAACTGCCCCAGCGCGCATTGCTTGTAAATCAACATTAAAATTCCCATGACCCGTTAAGAGAATCAAGGGAAGGTTGTAATTATGAAGAGTCGCATAGGCGATAAATTCTAGACCGTTAGCATCACCAAGCTCGTAATCTATTAAGCCTACGTGGTATATGTTTGTTTGGAGTTTTTGGATACCTTCTTCATATGTTGATGCCCAATCCACTGTATATTCTACAGAGTCTGTTTTGGCAACATATAAAAAATCGACAACTAATGTATATTGTGTGCTAGAGTCATCAACCATCAACACCTTAATTACACGTTCAGCCATAAATATGCCATCACTTTAGATTTTCATATAATTTAAAATTAGTTACCACCTGATAATAGGTGATATGTTCAGTGATATATCTATGATACTTGTGCATACATAGGTGGCAAGTGTACCATATCGAGCATATTGTATTCAACGAAAACTAAACTAAGTGATTCCCAAATACCATTCTTACGCCATTTATTATAGTAGTCATAGACTGTTTGCCAGGGGAGCAAGTCATCAGGCATTTGTCGCCAACTACAATCACTATTTAAAACATATAAAATCCCATTAATGACCTCACGAATATCTGTATCACGGGGTCTTCCACCAGGTTTTTCATTGGGAATATAAACTTGGATAACATCCCACATTTGATCGGTTATGTCTGTTGGATAAGCTGTACGATACATTTTCTACACCTATTTGAAACTAATTAACTGATGATAATATGATGTTTATGTATAATAATTACATCGTATTACATCAGCACTTTTCAGACAATCACCACATGGACAGTCTTTTAACTGTCCACTTGGCTAGGTTAGGTGGAGAAAATGCTAGATTAATTAATTTTGTTACAAAAATGTATCATTTTTATTGTCTTGAAACAGATTATCTGCCACAAGTACGGTAGCAGTGGGCATTATTTGTAATGCAATTTGAATATTGTTTATAAAACGATTATTGATAACTTGACAATCGCGTACTCGCTCAAACGACGCACCTATACGATTATCGTCGAAAGTATTCCCAGTTAGACGAAAATCGTGGCACATCTGGTCAGCAAGATGTTCAGGTGTATAGGCATTAAACCCGATGTGGTTTGTCTTAAAGAGATTATCTGAAATTGCAAAATCATAGCCCGCTTCGTAGCCTGCCCAATATTGCAATAAGACATCGCCACGTTTACCTCTTAACCATAAACGCATTCCATCGCCATGATTATTTTGAATCGTGTTGTTGATAATCTGAAAGCCATGACCATGTTCGATGGCAATACCAGCCCAGCGACTAAATTCTACATGATTTTCTTCAACGATATTGTCCCAAGAATACCCCATCCACAGACCATAATTACTACGGCTCACATCGTTACGACGAAAGATATTCCCCTGACAGAATGTTGACTCGATTGCATTATTAGGGCTGAGGCGACAATCGTTATCTTCAATGAGATTATCACTACAGGAGCGAATCACATTAGGATGTTGATAGCCTGTAATGAAGATACCATCCCCTCCCCCGATACAGCTATTTCGTAAGAGTTGATTTCGTGATGAACCGTGTATCATGACGATACCCGCCGCATCAGCTTCAGCGCGCACAGACCCATTTTCAGGTCGGCGAAACAAGCGATTACAAAAATCTAGTTGATTATCTTGGACGATATTATCGTTACAGGCATTGAGATATATGCCCCATCCACTATTGAATGACCCATTATTTTTTTCGATGCTTAGGTGATGGCAATTGTAGAGTTGAATCCCGTTAAGTTGATGTTGGACATCACAATTTGTAATTGTTCCGTGATGTACATCATGACATATAATCCCACCCCCATAGGCTTCTTCAATATCTTGCCATAGATGTAAGAATGTCTCGATGTCTTTAATCTCGTAGGTATCACGAATCGTGAGGCTATCTAATATCAGATTTTCGCAATGCTCTGCATAGATACCATGATAATAAGTCGCACAAGATAAACCGAATAGAGTAATATTCTTACTCTTTTGAATCCGAATACCAACACCTGCATGATGATGTCCGATAATATGAACATCTTTAGCCATAACTCGGATATTTTCACCTTCCACAGTGATACCATCTGGCAAGACATATGTACCAGCAAGGAGTTCGGTATCTTCTGTGATTGTCATCCCGTTGTGTGGCGTAACCTGCTTCATAAAAACCCCCTATGAATTATCCGATGGCAACCCAGTTTCGTGTACACATCGCCATAGAAGCTGATTTGGTACACGCTCATCAATGGTGAAAACTACTGTGCTTAAACGTGCAGTGACTTCATTAGAGTCTTTAAATTCTTGCCATTCTTCGTAGGTCGCAACGATGACATTATCCAGTGATTGACGGACAACTACATTTTCAATCCAAATACGGAAATTTGAGCGTTTATTATAAGTGGAGTAAAGTCCTGCGATGAGGTTTTCACGTTGTGTTAATTGTCCCGATGGTGCAACGATATAAAAATCATCACTCATGCTTTTTGAAAATTGTTCAAAAACTTCATCTGTTTGATCAACAGCCCCAGTCATCCACTCGACAAAGAAGTCATGTAAGCGAATGACTTCATTTTTAACGTTTTCCATTTAGCGTTCCTTTTGCCCCACTTTATTTATGATTACATAGGTCAGCATAGGCATCCCTTTTTATATATTGTACGAGTGAAGACCGTTCCCCGTATCCAAATACCTGGCAAATCTCATAATCAACAGCAACAACATCTTGAAATTCAAGAATTTCCGCAGTTACCTTGTTGGTTTGGTAGTTAAACCAAAAATCATCATATTGCAGAATTAAACCTGTCGCGTATTCTACTGGTGTTGCATCAATACCAGAATCTTCCCACTGTACATATAATGGTAAATCCACAATTTTGAGTTTGAGGTCTTGCATATAATAGTCATCAATACTGGAAAAGCCCTGTTTACTCTTTTGGATAGCAGAAAAATCATACTGAGTTTGAATCAGTAAATCACGTTTCTGGGCTTCGCCTTCTAAGAGTGGTACTAGTAACGGATAATCAGGGTATGCTAATCCTCGATCTTTGGCTGTTACTTCATTAAAGTCATCACTATAGGTATATAGATAACCAGTACCCATCCACAGAATGATAATTAAAATGGGTGAATAACGTAATATCTTTATTTGGGATAGCTTCGCTAATCCAAAACTAGCTAATAAAATAAATGGCGGCATCAAAAAAACTAAATACCGCATACGTTTTAGAAATGGGAACAAAGCGTTAATGATGATTAAGATACTTAACATGGTTACAAAAAAGAAAACGGGGATGTAATCAGTCTTCCAATTTTTCCAGCTCGCATATAATCCCAATGCAAGTAATAAGAGAAATACAACTATAAGACCATTTCCCCAGAAGGTTGGAATCAGTTCAAAAAGCTCAAGCACGTTGATTAATTTAGGATTATCTCGATCAATATGGGACTGTGCAAATCCTAATCCACGAATAAATACAGGCAACCAAGGAAGAAACAACAACCCACCCAGGATGACACTAGTCGATACCAACCACCATTTTTTATTTTTAGGTATAGCAACAAGATGGTAGAGACCGACCGCGAGCCAAAATATCACAACCAAATAACTTGTGTATAAACCCAGCACGACTAGGCTCAAGAGAGCAAAATACTCATACCAGCGGACATTGTTTGATTTAGAAACGATATGATGGTAACACATCCATGAAAGCACCGTAATAGCCGTGAGCATAGACCACTCACGCATTTCATGAACATTGCTATAGAAGATTACATTCGTTCCTATTAATAAAGCAGCAAACAAACCCGTTCGATGATTGGATAATCGTTTTCCTAACCAATACATCCCTGCTAAGGTAATCATCCCAAACCATACCGATAGCATCCGTAAATTATGATAGTTAAAGTCGTTTAGAGAACTCCATCGATTAATAAGTACATAAAACAGAGGGGCATGGTCAGCACTATATGTCGCTAATGAATTTAGGGTAAAGGATATAGGCACACTACTGGGTTTGTCATTCAGAGCTCCAATATGACCTAATGTTGTTAGTTCATCACGGCGAATAGAATAACGTGTTATTCCATCTAAGCTAATAACGAATGTTAACAACAAAACAGGAACTACGACAAGCCAAGAATATTGCTTGTTCAGAGAATTTATTCTCATTTTAAGCTCGATATTTATCCAATTTATCAGAAATGATGATGTGTTCAGTGTCTAAATTGTATATTTATCATAGCACTAATATTGTCAGAAATGTAAATTTGGTATTAAGTGGTCTACTCTTGTGCAAAGAGAATTTATGAGGCTATTTGTCAGCAAATAAACTATATACGGGGCTGCTAGGTGTAAATATCTGCCAGATAATCACAATACCGATAATTAGCATCACGGTTAACAGATATAAAGTTGATTCATAACCGATGGACTGAATTGCGAACCCACCAATCACAGGACCTACGACCTTACCAAAGTTTTGCATCATACCAATTAATCCCATGCCTGTACCGAGGTTGTCTGTATCAATGTGATTTGAGACAAGTGCAATGGCAGAGGGGAAAATAAGGGCTTGTGCAGCTCCCATCATCACAGCAGGCAAAAGAAATAAGACGCCATTTTCAAAAATAGTTACTAATGGCAAGCTAAGAGCTAGAATAATCATGCCTAATGTAATCGTCGGTAGGTGTCCCCATTTATCACCAAGCCGTCCACAAAAGGGTTTTACGATAATATGAACAGCCTCTTGCAAGCTAAAATATAAGCCAACAGTCAATACACTGACACCGGCATCCAAAGCATAGAGGGGTAAAAAGGCTTTTAGGGTATAGAGGGCGATAAAGGTAATTGCCTCTAGCGAACCCGTTAACCAGATAGCTGGGGTTTGACTACCTGCACGAATTGCTGTTTTTAGATGTTGAATCAAGGGATTGAGTTTTCTTTGTTCGGTAGCGCGCGTTTCGGGCAATTGTAGAACAGGGATAAATACCAAAGAGCTAATGAGACCGATAATCGTAAAGACTGATACAGGGTCAAGGGATAGCAATAGCCAACCCGCTAATGCAGGACCTGCTATATAACCACCACTGCGCGCCATCTCAAACCAGCCAATATCTTCCGCAACTTGCTTTCCTTTTGATAATTCGGCAATGTATGCCAATGTGACAGGTCCATAGATAGCCGTTGCAAGACCATGTATGAGGCGAATGACCAATAAATGTTCAGGGGTTTGAACGAACGTATAGAAGAAGGGCATGAATGCAAAGAAACATGTTCCTGCGATCAGCCAAACACGTCGTCCCCATCGGTCAGATAACATGCCGACAAGAGGCTTCAGAAATAGCCCTGTCATTGTCGAGACAGAGACAATAAATCCTAGAAATGCACCCGTTGCACCCAATGATGCAGCGAAGATGGGCAAAAGTGGTGTTTTACCCATCTGATAGGCAGACCTCGCGAGGAAGTCTGCCAACATAATGTTAAGGAAGTGCTTTGAACGACGCATAATTTAGAGTTGCTTTACTACCACAATACCAAATCCTGCATTGCTAAGCATTGTATTGAGTTCTGCAAGATTGCCGTCTACGATGTCATTAAATTCTGCTACTACTACATCAATTTCTTCAACCATTTCACCATAAGCAGAGACTTGCTCATCAGTGGGTTGATAGTCACCAAGTGCAACATCCAATGTCAGACCCGAAAGCTGTGAAGCTAAGCGGACACCGTTATTCATATTATCGGGCCAACCTTGACGTGTATCAGGTACCATCAGTTTCTTTTCAACTTCAAGGACTTGTTGTTCGATGTCTTTGACAGCATCTTTGATACTTTGTGCGCCATCACCATTACCGACACGTCCTTGCCAACCTTTTAATTGAGCGCGAACATCACGCATCTGATTAATGGCTTGATGTGTCTCTGTGACTTTATTACGGATTTCCCATAACAAATCAAATTGTTTTTGAAGGTCTTCATCGGATGTTGTCACCCCTGCTTCTTTGACAACCTCGAAACTTTGAGTCATTTCATCATCACCAACAGTCAAGCTCACCTGATATGTACCGGGGACGGCATGAGGTCCTTTGATATATCCCATTTGGTTATCATTATGCGGATTGACTTTTTCAGCATCAGGGTAGCGTAAATCCCATACAAAGCGATTCCAACCTGCTTTGGCAGGAATCCGTAATTCTTTGGGGTCATCTTCACTTTTACCTTCATCAGCGTGTACGCTATGGAAAGATTTGATGTCGTTACCGTCAGCATCTTTGAATGTTAGTGTAATGGTCGATTCGGGTTCTTCGCTCAAATAATAGGTGATTACTGCACCTTGTGGAGGATTCACACCACTATCAAGGAAGGTTAGATTACGACCATGTTCTTCTGTTTCTTCTACAGTGTAAGCCGCGACAACACCTAATGTACTCATATATTGCTTCCCAGGACCACCCTCAAACATGCCTTCAAACACTTTGGGAAGACGACGTTCTGTTGTGCGTGGTGCAAAGAGATGCGCGGATTGGCTAGCAATCTCATCGCTATATTGATGTAAGACTGTTAAATCATCGAGAATCCAGAAGGCGCGACCATGTGTACCCACAACAAGGTCAGTATCTTTAACTTTCATGTCATAGATTGGGGTGATGGGTAGGTTCAATTGAAATTGTTCCCATGATTCACCAGCATTAAAGGAGACATATAAACCAAACTCTGTCCCGAGATAGAGTAACCCTTCTTTATTGGGGTCTTCACGAATCGAGCGTGTGAAATGGTCAGCCATGATGCCATCTGTAATGCTCTGCCATGTTGCGCCATAGTCGGTTGATTTAAAGACATAGGGAGCATAATCATCATTTTTGAAGCGTGTTGCTGCGATATAAACTGTTGCTTTGTCGAAGTGTGAGACTTCGATCATTTCAAAACGTGTCCACTCGGGTACGTCGGGGGTGATGTCTGTCCAATTGTCGCCACCATCTTTTGTGATATGCAACAACCCATCATCTGAACCTGCATAAATAACACCTGCTTCATGAGGGGATTCTGCAAGGGCATAGACTGTTGCATAATGTTCTGCGCCGACTGCATCGCGATTGATTGGACCACCTGTTGGTTTGAGTGTTTCTGGGTCAGCCTTGGTTAAATCAGGGCTAATCTCTACCCAACTTTGACCTTCATTTGTGGTTTTCAGGACTTGATTACCACCGATATAGAGGGTGTTGGTGTCATGTGGGGAGAAGACAATCGGATAAGTCCAGTTGAAGCGATACTTTTCTGCTTGTGCGCCTAAGCCTGTTGTTGAACGAGGCCATGTCGAAATCAAGCGGATTTGTTGTGTGCGATGGTCATAACGTTGTAAGCTATTTCCACCGCCGGGGGAGCTACCAATTGCACCGACATAGACAATATCTGGGTCATCGGGTTTGACAGCGATATATCCACTTTCACCTGACCCTGCAATATAACAATCGTCCCATAAAATGGAAGAATATGCACTACGGCTAGGAACACTCAAGCTGGAGTTATCTTGTTGTGTACCGTATACACGATAAGGTTCTTTGGTATCAACATCCAAGTGATAGAATTGGGCTGTTGGCTGATTATAGATGCTTGACCATGATGCGCCACCATTGAGTGAAACACATGCCCCACCGTCATTCCCCTGTACCATAATCTTGTTATTGGTCGGGAAAATCCAGACATCGTGATTATCACCATGTGGCGTTGTGATTTCAGTCCAATTGTGACCGCCGTCTGTGGACTTCCAGAAGCTGAGGTTATTAATATAAATGGTATTGGCATCTTGAGGGTCGGCTGTGAGGTGCATATAGTACCAAGCACGAGAAATCATGCGTTGGTCTTTTGAACCGACAACCCATGTATCACCGTAATCATCACTGCGATAGATTCCGCCATCGGGTTGATGTTCGACGATAGCCCAAACACGTCCAGGTTGAACAGGTGATGCAGCAAGCCCGATTTTACCGAGTATACCTTTGGGTAAGCCTTTATTAGTGCTAATGTTTTCCCAAGTATCGCCACCATCCATTGACCGCCAGATACCACTATCTTCACCACCAGAGGAAATATCCCAGAATTTACGTTGGGCTTCCCACATGGCTGCATAGATGATACGTGGATTATTCTTATCAATGGTAATGTCAATTGCGCCTGCTTTTTCGCTGACATGTAAGATATTTTCCCATGTTTCGCCACCATCTTTCGAGCGATAAACACCGCGTTCGGAATTTTCACCAAAGGCATGACCAAATGCAGCGACATAAACGAGGTCGGCATTATTAGGATGCGTGCGAATTTTTGCAATCTGACGAGTATCTTTTAAACCCATATGTTTCCATGTGCGTCCTGCATTGGTGGATTTATAGATACCATCACCAACAGACACATCAATACGAATCGTAGATTCACCTGTGCCTGCGTAAATCACATTGGGGTCTGCTGGGGCAACTTCGACTGCACCAACAGAGGATGCTGTGAAGTAGCCATCGGTGATATTTTCCCAATATTGCCCTGCGTCGGTTGTTTTCCAGACCCCACCACATACTCCACCAAAATAGAAGGTATTTGAGTCACGCGGGTCGCCTGCTACAGTGACAACACGTCCACCACGAAATGGACCAATGCAACGCCACTCTAACAAGCCATCGAACTTATTTTCTGACATAAGGTTTCCTTTAAAAAAATTTATCAACATGCCCATATTTTAACTAGAAATCAACAATCTGCAAATGTTTTTGGTATTATCAGATAAAATATATTGTCACAATAATGGATTCACAGACTATAATCTATCCATAATGTATACAAAACGTGGAGGCAAAACATGGCAGATTATGTGATTATTGGTGGTGGGATTTATGGATGCACGGTCGCTTGGGAACTGGCAAAACAAGGAAAAGATGTCCTATTATTAGAAGCCAAGACAATTGCCAGTGGTGCATCGGGTGGATTGGGCGAACGGGGTGTACGAGCCAATGGACGTGATGTGCGTGAACTGCCGTTGATGAAGATAGCATATGACCAATGGACGACGCTGGCTGAGGACATCGGTGGTGATACAGGCTATCGGCGTTTAGGGCATTTGCTATTAATTGAGCGTGCGGAAGACCTTGTCAAAGCCCCTGCACAGGTTTGGATACAGAATCAACAAGGGGTAGACACACATCTACTCAATGGTGATGAAGTGCGTGAGCTTGAACCACGTGTCAGCGAAAATGTGATTGCTGCAATTTACTGCCCGAATGATGGGGTAGCTGACCATACGATGAC
>CAYGTY010000188.1:0-11504 GCA_964352825.1 uncultured Anaerolineaceae bacterium | reverse complement strand
TATGCCAATTGTGTGTGAAATTTGTTTGTGTTGTCATGTCTGTATTATACAACTGTTCTGGGTTGAAAAAACAGTAAAAATCATCTGTGAGGATGCGTCCATAGGCGAACTTGGTGCTTAGATTTCTCACGTCTTTGGACTAAAATCATAAAAACAAGAGACAATTATAGGATTCATATATGCCACAACCACTCATCCAATTAGGCGGTCAAACAGATGCGCCGATGATGCACATTGCCCTTGCTAATGGCTTTCCACCACAAACCTATCTGCCTTTATTAAGCCCTTTCACTGACGATTATCAAGTGATGAGCTTGCCACCACGCGCCTTATGGGGTGACCAAATACCACCAACTGAGTATCAGGATTGGCAACCGCTCGCCGATGATTTGTTAGCGGGTTTTGCTGAGCATCAATTAAATGATATTGTCGCGGTGGGGCATTCATTTGGGGCAATTGCATCTTTATTAGCCGTGATTAAAGAGCCTCAACGCTTCAAAGCACTTATTTTGCTTGACCCCACGATTCTGATGCAAAATATGTTAGATATGATTCGGCAAGCATGGGAACAAAATGTCAATGAGATGATTCCATTGGTGCAGGGCGCAAAACGCAGACGACGTGAATTTGATAGTGTGGATGATGCCTTTGAGCGATTTCGGGGAAAACGCTTATTTGCGGATTGGTCTGACGAGGTGTTGCGCTTATATGTTGAACATGGCACACAAGCACGCGCTGATGGTGAAGGTATTGAGTTATCGTGGTCGGCAGGATGGGAAGCCTATTATTTCTCGACGGTGCATCTATCGATCTGGGATGATTTGCCGACGTTAGATGGCTTAGTCCCGACCTTGATTTTACGGGGTGGGACATCCGATACCTTTATGGATGTTGCGCGTGACCGAGTGCAAGAGCTTGTTCCCTCAGCGACTTATGATGAAATTGAGGGACATGGGCATCTCTTCCCACAATCTGCACCGCAAGCCACTGCTGAGCGAATCGCTACATGGTTAGGTGATATTTAAAAAACCTTAGAACGCTATTATCATCTCTTTATATCCCAAATTGTGATATATTTGGGATATAATTTGGGATATTCCCAATATATTACCCATCATTTGAATACTCATACGTTTCGATTGCTCATTTAAAGGATTCCATTACAATTCAGATAACTACTTTAGGGAAGGGATATTTAATATGATACGTCGTTGGTTATTCTCCGTTGGTGTCGCATTGTTAATCACAGTGGTGGTTACTGCCCAAACAGGAGATTGCACAAGTGTTGTGACCCAAGCATTAGCTTCAGTGGATAGCATCTGTGAAGGGTTGGAGCGCAATAGTGCTTGTTATGGTGCATCGATGGTTGATAGTGAAACCATTGTTTCGCCCAAACCAGAAGACTTCTTTGCAAACCCTGGTGAACGCGAAGCTCTCAGTAATTTTAGCAACATTAACCCACGCCCACTTGACCTTGAAACAGGCGAATTTGGGGTGAGCTTACTCAATGTACAAGCCAATGTCCCCAATAGTGTTCCGGGGCAAGCGGTTTTATTCATGCTGGTTGGGGATGCAAAACTGACAAATGAAGGGTCTGTTGGGAGCGTGGACGAATCCCCATTCCAATCATTCTACTTCTTACCCGGTGTTGGCTCTGCACCCTGCTATGAAGCTGACCCAACGTTGACCATCCAAACCCCAGGCGGCATTAGTACCACTCTTGTCTTGAATGGTGTCGAAACCGAATTTAGTCCAGGCACACTGCTCACGATTACTGATAATGTCTGTACCATTCATCGCGGTAATATCATCCGCCGCAATAGTGATGGGGTTCGTCAAGCTGCCTTACTCGCAAATGAATCGGTTGACATCTTTATTGATGAATCAGGGGCAGTCAATGTCACCAATAAACGCGCCATCAGTCAACGCGAATATGAACGCGGCCTGTTGATACAAGAGGCACTCAATGCTATTGCCGTAGAAAATGGTTGGCAACAACAATTCTTGCTCCCACCTGATGAATATGGCGAAGAACCTGTATCTGAATCGGCTGATGTGCCAGCAGGAGATTGCGAAACACAGCACACCGTCGGGAATGGCGAAACCTTACATATGATTGCAGAACGCTATGATACGAGTGTTATAGGGATTGCTGAGTTTAACGGATTGGATAACCCCCGTGTGATTTTCCCTGGGGATGTTCTCTGTATTCCAAACGTTGGCATCGGGTTTGAACCATTGCCCGCAGGGTCGTAGCTGGTTTAATGTCCCGTACTCTGATACCGAGGTTGAACTTGTTCAATATACAGCATATATCCAAACTTATTTCTGAGGATTTATCGAATTTTACAGTCTCTGCAATTGGTGCATCTGGTCTTTCAACAATGGATATAATTGCAGATATTGTTCGTAGAATTGCTCATAACGGCTAACATTCGACGGAATCGGTTCAATTCTATCGTCTGCTTGTGCCAACCGAGAAATGGCATCGTCTATCGAATGATAGGCTTGTATACCTACACCAGCCATAATTGCACATCCGATACTGCCGTAAGGGGCGGGTTGTGTCGTTTTAAGGGGAATATTAAAGACATCTGATAAGATTTGACTCCATATTATAGACTCACCTGCACCACCTGATAACAACATTTGGGTTGCATCTGTGCCAATTAAAGTCAGACAGGACTTAAGCGCAAATGCAACACCTTCCATGACGGCTCTGGCAAAATGATCTTGACCATGATGTAATTGCAATCCAAAGAACATCCCACTGGCTGAAGGATCCATATGCGGCGTGCGCTCGCCAGCCAGATAGGGTAAAAACAATAAGCCATCTGCGCCAATTGGAGCATCTTCTGCCTTGGATGACAGAATTTCATAAGCATTTTCGACATCTCGCAAGCCGAACAAGTCGCGCAACCAGCGTAATGATGACCCTGCCGATAAGATTGAAGCCTGCACATACCAAGAATCTGGGACACTATGGGTAAATGTATAGTATCGATGTTTGGCATCAAATATGGGTTGTTTTATAGGTAGGAATACCTGTCCGCCAGTACCGACAGTTACCATACCTGTATCGGTATTGACCAACCCATGCCCCAGTCCGAGAACTGGTAAATCGCTACCGCCTGCTACAATTGGAATTCCATTGGGTAATCCAAGTTCTTCTGCCGCGGTTTTTGTCAGTTTTCCGATAACATCCATTGATTGTGATAAATCGGGCAAGAGGTCACGGTTGATATTGCAGATATCGGTGAGTTGTTCAGACCACTCATTTGATTGAACATCCAGTAACCAAGTCGCCGACGCATCACTAAAATCAGTACCGATTGTGCCTGTCATCTTATAACGCATAGCATCTTTGGGGAGTAAAACCTTATGCGTTTGTTCAAGGGTTTGTGGTTCATTTTGAGCCAACCACATCAGGCTGACTGCCATAAATCCTGCGGCTGGCATTCCTGCGATATTCATAAATTTATCAGGCTGAGAATGAATGCGTTCTGTGAGCTCTTGCACATGATTCACAGCGCGAGTATCTGCCCAAATAATAGCAGGGCGCGCCCAGTTTCCATCTTTACCCAGACACACTGTACCGTGCATCTGCCCCGATAATCCGATACCTTGAATGTTTGCGTCTGGTACAGTATGGATAACTTTTTGAACTGTTATTATAGTCGCTTGCCACCAATCCTCGGGATTTTGTTCTGCATAGCCAGCATGAGGATGAAATATGCGATATTCTTCTGATGCGGATGCTAATACCGTCAGCGTATCCGCATCAATGATTGCAGTCTTTACGCTAGATGTCCCATAATCAATCCCAAGAAAAGCTACCATACTCTAATTTCTCCTTATCGTCTCAGAGCGACTATAACGGTATGTTCTAGCGAATGATAGCTAAACACCGACTATCTATCAACTTACTCCCCGATAACAAGATGTACTTTTAAGGAATCTCCGCTCATAAATTGTTGAAATCCACTTTCAAAATCACTTAATGGGATTTTATGACTGACCAATGGCTCAACATCAATGATATTGTTTTCAAGCCATGCAATTGCAGGTAAGGTTGTATAACATACAGCGAATGAGCCGATGATCGTCCAGTCATTCTTAAAAATTTCGTAAGGGCTGATTTGGATCTTGGCATCATTTGGGGTTACACCAAACTGGAGAAATTGCCCACGGACTTTCAGATGTTGAAACGCATTTTCAATAACAGCAGGGACACCTGTTGCATCAATAATAATGTCGTAGCCATGAGGTGCCCATTCTCTCAGTTGTTTATCTTGCTCAGCATTTGCGACTAAAGTTTGGGATGCCCCCATTGCTTCTGCCATTTGTAGTCGACTGAGTTGTTTATCGACCATTGTGATTTGGGACGCGCCACCATGTCGTAGTGCCTGTAACAATAGCAAGCCCATTGGTCCACTACCAATAATTAAAATACGATCAGCTGGGTTGACACGAATGCGCTTCAATGCCCAAACCACACAAGCAAGCGGTTCAACAAATGCCATTTGCGTATTCGTCAAGCTATCAGGAACATGATAAGCTGCTTTGGCTGGAACATTAATATATTCTGCAAAGCCACCGTTGCGTGTGACTCCCACTCCTTGCCAATTTGCACAATGATTGGCTTGTTCATTACGACAAAAATCACAGTGATTACAATATAAGTTGGGGTCAATAACAACGCGTTGACCGATTCTGAAATCACTTACATTACGACCGACTTCGACAATTTCACCCCCAAATTCATGTCCGGGGATAAGCGGAAATTCGGATAGATATTCATTACGATAAATGTGAATGTCTGTACCACAGATGCCACTATGAGAGACTTTGATGACCACTTCATCAGGTTGACATGTTGGGTCTGGGATAGATTCAAGTGAAATGGTATGTGCTTCTGGAAAGATAATGGCTTTCATATGATGTCCTTAATCATAGTTTCAATGTTAAGTTTTTAGTTGAGCTGTAGTTTTACGTAAAATAAGTTTTGTTTCTAAGACCGCTTTTTCAATTGGATGGTCAGGCTGATTCATATGATTGAATAGTAATTCCACTGCCATTTCACCCATTTGGATAATCGGTTGTTCCACAGTCGATAATTGTGGAATCATATAGCTTGCGATTGGGATATTGTCATATCCGAGAACAGATATGTCCTCTGGTATTTTTAACCCAAGCTCGGAAATGGCGTGCATCACCCCAACGGCTGTCACATCAGTCAGCGCAAAGATTGCTGTGGGAGGCTCTGCTAAACGCATCAGTTGCATACCCGATTGATACCCCATATCGAATAATTGTGTGTCGCCTGTAACGAATAATTCAGGGTCAACGTCTATACCATAATCAGCGAGTGCTTCACGAGTTCCCCGAATACGGCGAGCAATCGGTTGTGTACGGTCTGGCGCACCAATTACGCCTATCCGTTTGTGTCCTAACTGAATGAGATGTTCCATGCCAATGTAACCGCCTTGAGAATTATCCCCAAAGACTTTGCTACACTCAGCTTCAGGTAAATCCCGATCAATCAGTACATACGGTATCTGCAACTCTTCAAGCTCATGAAAATAACTGGTACTCATTACTGCTGAGTTGATAATAAAACCATCGACTCGTTGCCGAAGTAGCATCTCGATATAAGCACGTTCACGGCTCTCGTCTTCTTCCGAGTTACAGATAATTGCTCGATAGTCATGTTGAAACAATTTTTGTTCGATTGCCATCGCTAGCCGACTATAAAAAGGATGGTCAATCAGTGGCACTAGAACCCCAACTAGCATCGTCCGTTGGATTTTGAAACTTCGCGCCAGAGAGCTAGGATGATAATGCAATTTCTTCATCGCGTTGTTCACTTTGGTTTCCAGCTTTTTGCTCACGCCATCACTACCATTAATTACGCGGGATACGGTTGCGACAGAAACACCAGCTTCTTTTGCAACATCGTTCATGGTGGGGCTACCATTTGGTTTACTATCCGTCATAGTTTGTCCTTTATCGTAAACGCTGTAGTAACCCCATTATAAACAGATGTGTATTATTTAACCGCACCCATTGTTAAGCCTGTTACTAATTGTTTTTGTGCAAACCACCCTGCAATCACAACCGGTAAGACGGCTAATGTCGATGCAGCTGACATAAGCGCAATGAATTGTCCACGCCCTGTCTTGAATGATGAGATATACACAGTCAACGGTTCAGCTTGGCTTTTTGTTATATTAAAGGCAAAGAAAAACTCGTTCCATGAGAAAATCATGCACAGTAGCGCAGTTGCGAATAAACCCGGTGTCACTAGCGGTAAAACCAGATAACGGAATTCCTGTAACAAAGATACACCGTCAATACGACCTGCTTCAAGGATTTCATAAGGTACATCGATGAGGAAAGACCGCATCATCCAGATGACCAATGGTACATTCATCCCTGTATAAATGATAATCATACCTGTGGTGGTATCGAGTAGGCTGAGGTCACGCGCCAAAAGGAATAATGGCACAATTACACCTGCAGGTGGCAACATACGAGTAGAAATTAACCACAGAAGTGTAAAGTTACTGCGTTTATCGGGTTTGTATGCTAGACCATAAGCGGCAGGAATCCCTAATAACAATGCCAAGAATGTCGATACGATGGTGATGATGAGTGTATTGATGAGGGGTTTACCAAAGTTTGCATCAAAAAGGGCACGTTCATAGTTTGCGAATGTTGCTTCAAAGAATATAGAATACCCTTCTTCTTCCTCTACCTCAGTTGCTTCAACGTCTTCAGCTACCACCTCATCGGATTGGAATGAAGGTATAGGAATCAATGATGGAGGGAAGTTAAAGGCTTCGCGCTCGGTTTTGAAGGATGTTAAAAGCGTCCAAACGATTGGGAAAAATATGATGAGCGCCATAACCCATGTAATAATAGTAAGTGTAGTTCCTTGCCATTTACTTAGCTTCATGTGGTTATTCCTTCTTCTGTACCGCGTCGTAAGACTTGAACAAACACTGTCACAACAATGTTGGCTACAACAATAGCGTAAATGCCCATTGTGCTGGCATCACCAATATCACGACTACTAAATGCCTCATCATAAATTGCATAGGATAAGTTCGTTGTCTGGATGCCAGGTCCACCTGTTGTGGTGATGAAGATGACCCCAAAGACACTCAGGATAAACAGTGTCTCCATCAAAACAGCAATTTCAATGTAACGTCTTAGATGGGGGATGACAACATAACGCAAGAGATGAACGGGATTCGCCCCATCGATTTGTGCAGCTTCAAGTTGATCCATACTGAGTGATTGTAAGCCTGCTAATAAAATCAGCATCATAAACGGCATCCACTGCCACACAACAATGACAATAACCGACTCCATCGGGAAGTTTCCTAGAAAATCAGGTGTCGGAAAACCCAAACTTTCTACCAATTTGGATAAAAAGCCAAATGATGAGTCTAGCAAGACATTCTTCCAGACAATGGCGGAAACGGTCGGCATGATTAAAAAGGGTGTGATGAGTAATGTTCGAACAATCCCGCGCCCCATAAAATTACGGTTCAGGAGTAAGGCAAACATTAAGCCTAATACAAAGGTTAACAAAACCACGGCACCCGTAAGTACAGCAGTATTCCTAATAATTACCCAAAAAGATTCATCTGTAATAACATCAATAAAATTGTCAAGACCCGTGAAACCCCGTCTGTCTGGACGGTTCATATTCCATCGTTCAAAACTAAACTGTAAAGTAAAGAGTAAAGGGACCTGTGTCACGATGACCATGTAAATAAGGGCAGGCCAAATGAGAACACGGCGTAAGAGTTTATCTGATATTTGCTCGCCATCTTGCCGTTTGGGCTTTGTTGGGATTGAAGCGGTGCTTGTGGTGTCGGTCATAAATAACCTCCAGTAGTTAAAAAAACTTTAGTAAGGGGGCACCCCCTATGTAGAGGTTACCCACCTTAAATTTGCAAGGATTACTTGCAATAGAACTCAAATTTAATATTTAGTCGTCGTAGTAGCCAGCTTCGTCCATTGCATCACGAACTGCATCATTTGCACGTTGGAGTGCTTCTTCTACTGTAGCATCACCCACAAATGCTTCTGCAATAAATTGTGAGGCATCAGTACCCATACCTTGGAATTCAGGAATCGCTACAAATTGGATACCTGTATATGGAACGGGGTCGCGGGTTGCGTCAGTTGGGTCAGCTGATAGCATCAAACCAAGAACAGTTTCAGCAAATGGTGCTGCATCAAGGTATGCTTGATTTTCGTATGTTGAAACGCGTGTTCCAGGTGGGATTGTTTGCCAACCATTGGTTTCACCAACGAGGGTGATGTAATCTACGCTGGTTGCCCATGTGATGAATTGTAATGCTTCTGCTGGATGTTCAGTTGTTGATGGGATACCAAGGTTCCATGACCATAGCCAGTGATTACCCTTAGGAACTGGACCAACTGGTGCTGGTGCAAAGCCGAGGCTATCAACGATTTCGGATTGGTTCGGGTCAGAGAGGAAGCCTGCTGCAACGGTTGCATCAACCCACATCGCTGCTTGACCTTGTGACATCAAAGTAAGTGCTTCAACAAAACCTACGCTGGTAGGACCAGGTTGACCACAGTCATTGACCAAGTTAATGTAGAAACTAATTGCTTCATTCCATTCTGGGGAGTTCAATTGTGGTTCCCAGTTTTCATCGAACCAGTCAGCGCCAAATGTGTTAGCAACTGTTGTCATGACTGCCATACCTTGACCCCAACCTGGAAGAGCACGGAGGGTGATACCGTATACGTCATTTTCTGGATCGTGGATTGTACATGCAATTTCACGAATTTCTTCCCATGTTGGTTCTGCTGGCATTTCAACACCTGCTGCTTCAAACAAGTCAGTGTTGTACATAACCATGCTGGATTCACCATAGAATGGGAGTGCATAGAGTTCATCTTCATAAGAGATACCGAGACGGACACCTTCTAGAATGTCATCTACGTTATAGTCTGGTTGGACATTGTCTGGATATTCTGCGAACAAATCATCCATAGAAAGGATCCATTCGTTACGCGCAAAAATGGGGGTGTCGAACATACCGACGGTAATCACATCAAAGCTACTTGCGCCTGTTGCTACGTCTGTTGTAACGGTGTCACGCAGTTCGTTTTCTGGTAATACAACCCAGTTCAATGTAATGCCGGGGTGTGCTGCTTCAAATTCTGCACTGAAGCCTTCCATGACAACCATGTCAGGATTATTTACAGTTGCGATTGTTAGTTCAACGGTATCTTGTGCGGATGTTATTCCGAGTCCAAGAGTCATGGCAACGATAGTCAATAAAAATAGAACTTTTTTCATTTAATTGCTCCTATCTATCAAAAATTGTAAACGTTTACAAATGTAAACGTTTACAATCTAGCATACAAAAAATTATCTGTCAAGTTTTTCTATAAAATGAATTTATACTTTGGTGAATATTTACATATACGAGTATGAGAAGGCTGTGGAATCGTGATTTAACAAAAAAGAAGCCCTCATTCTACTTTGAGGGCTATGGAGATTTTAATTACTCAGCAACATAAAAAACAAATGATGAGGTTTCACCTGTATTTGTTTCGGCAAAGATTTCATAACGACCAGGTCCCAGCGTGCCGTCTAAAGCCGATGAATAATCCCCATTAGAATCGCCAAAAACCGCCCAAGGTGCAGCATTTTCCGTCCGTTCTATAACAGACCCATCAGGTAATGTGATTGTAAAGTTTATGCTAGTGACACCTGCGGGAGCATCAGCACGGAAATTGATATTACTATTTGTAGAAAGAGACTGCCCACAGGAGGCGCGTCCTATCGGTTGGTCGGTATCAGCATCAATGAGTGTATACTGATAAACACCTGAGGATCCAATACTCACATTACCAACTGCCCCAAGTTCATGGACAATACACGAATAGGTTTCTCGAATACTCGTTCCCAATATGGCTAATATCACAACAGTAACAACAGCAACCAGTATCAAAATCAGTGCATATTCAACTAATCCTTGCCCTTCCTGTTGCCGAACATGTGAATAAAACATAATTAATAACCTATTTAATAAATTAATGATGCTACTATCATAACTTAATATTATGGAATACTCAAATGCAAACTTCTCTTATAACCGACGATATTGAGGCAAGTTACTGCTATATTTTGATAATTGAAAGCTTATATGAGTATCATACTTGTACTCATGGGTAGGGCAAGCGTCAGATAGGCGTTTAGTGGGCGACAAGTTGATCTTATTGGAAATATTATAATAAAGTTAAACCGAGACAGAGACCAATGGATAAATTATCATGTATTCAGAACCAACCATTTCACCGAATTTTGTTGTCCGTCAAAAACGCAAACTCACGCGCCACCCCCTGTTTATCGGCGGGGTATCGTCGCTGGTGATATTGGGCATTATCGGGATACTAGCCATTGCATCTAATGTTACGGGAGCATCAGCAAATGAGACCTCTACACCTGTCCGCTATGAATCTCGTATTATCTTTGAAGCCACTGAAGAAGCCGTTGCCGATGTTCCTACCGAAGAACCTGATTTGATTATCCGCGCTGAGACCATTAATATCTCTCAAGTGCAATCCCCTGCCGAAGTTCCAGCAAGTTCACAATCTATCGAACAACAAGCACAATGCAACATCTCTCCAACAGGTGATGTCAATGTCAATATTCGCAGTGGTCCAGATATGGCGTTTAGCTTGATTAGTGTATTGAACAGTCGTAATGTTGTGAATGCAATTGCGGTGAGTGATAATCGTTGGTTTCAGATACTCAATCACGACGGCACGATTGGCTGGGTCGGTGGCAGTGTAGTGGATGAAGACGGCAACTGTGAGGATTTACCCCGAATCAGTCCTTCGGTGTGTCGTGTGAGCAATTCTACAGGTAATCAAGTCAATATCCGTGCTGGCGCAAGCACAAGCTCCGCGATTATCCGTACGCTATTGGCAGAAGATGTGCTAATGGCAGATGGTCAGACTCAAAATGGCTGGTATCGTGTTTTACTGACAGGTCAAATGGGGTGGGTTTATCGCGATGTGGTCGCCCTAAGTGACACTTGTTCATCGCTTGCGGTCATCTCTGCTGATGAACCTGCACCGCAACCTGTGTTAGCAGATAGTTCGCTTGTTTTTAGTGATGAAGACTGTGTGATTGAGAGCTTTACAGGCAACCCTGTTGATTTACACCAAACCCCTGATATGAGTTCACAAGTGGTCGCCAAGCTCAATAAAACCATGCAAGCAAACCGCATCAGCACCAATGGCTGGTATGAAATTGATGGCTTTGGTTGGGCATTTGCTGGTGATTTGGTATCGCGCGGACTCTGTAGCTTATTGCCAAGCATCTCACCCGAAGAAGTCCGTAGTGACTTACTCTTTGCCTCTGCTGGATAAATTAGGCAGAAGTCGCGCTTGCGATTACAATAAAGTCATAACTCAATCATGAAAGGGAATAATGATGGCAA
>CAYGTY010000187.1:4605-11685 GCA_964352825.1 uncultured Anaerolineaceae bacterium | reverse complement strand
TCAGTTTCCGCATTTGATGACTCGCAGTATACTGAATTAATCATTATTTATATTAGGGGACTGATTCATATGTTGCGCTGGAATCTTGCGTCAAATTTATCGGAATTGCAGGACATCAAAGTATTTTCGGGAGGCTCTTGCAATATCCTTGATGCACAAGGGAATTTATTACGCAATAAAGAGCGTGACGACATCAACGACTGGCTAACTGAGAAAGTGATTCGCTTCTACGATCCTCAAATCCACCCTGATACACACGGGCGCGAATATGAATTTGATGTTGACCATGTCCTTGAGATGGAAGCTCGTCGCCAAGCCTTAGTCAGCCTCTACGAAATTTCGCCAAGAACCTTTGGTGCGGCTGCCAGCCTAGAAATCGCGATGGACGAATTTACGAAAGACCATGCAACCATTATTTTCTTCTCTGATGGTAAAGACGGCGTTGATATTATCCCTGACCACTCCAAAGATGGATTCCCGTTATTTGTCCCTTATGGCATCCATGATAATGAAGCCGCCAAACAAGCGCATTATAAAGAGATGGTCAAAAATGCGAACCGTATGCGGAAGTATCTCATGCGATTTGCTCAAGATTTGGATACTCTGACGATTACCTTCAGTTCGCAAGGTGTTGATGCCGACATCGAGGTGACCCCCTATCGGATGCACGCCGCCGATATATTTGAAGCTGTTGTAACCGCCGCCTCAGGAAAGCGTGTCATTGTTAATTTTGCGGGTGATGAGGACTCACTTGATGAAAAAGGAAATCCGATTTATCTTGCCCCTAAAGCACCTGCCCCCGTCCAACGTAATTTATTACTTGACCAATACGTAGATGAAGGAAACGCCTTACGGAAGGCAATTTCGAACTTAGTCAAAATCAATGTCTATGTACGTGTTGTGTATACCCAACGGGATGTTATTAGCGCCTTAGAAGATTTGATGAAAATTAAAAAGGTGCGAACCTAAACAAAAAGATAAGGTGTCGTCAATCATTGACTTTTATCAAATGAGGATTGTTCCTGAGCCTTATCAATTTTGGCTTGCAGACAAGTTGGACAGAGGCAATCTGATGCGGTATCTACGCGATCAATTGCCTCAATAGGAATGATATTGGGTAAGTCAAAACACCAACAAGTCTGATTCCCACTTTCTATCCCACAAGTGAAATCTGTACCACAAGTTGTACAGGTTTTATTTGTCATCCGTTATCCCCTAAACGCCTACTTTATTGTTGATAACGGCGTGGGTCAAGTGCATCACGCAAACCATCTCCGACCAAATAGAAGCATAAGACTGTAATCATAATCAAAATCCCAGGGGAGAAGACGAGATGAACACCTGTCACAAAATAACTACGTGAATCGGTTAGCATATTACCCCATGTGGGTGTCGGCGGTTGAATCCCAACGCCGAGGTAACTCAAGCCCGATTCCACAAGGATAAGATTCCCCGCGATAATCGTCATCGTGACCATCACAATCGAAAAGATATTCGGCAAAATATGAGAAGATAGAATCCGAAAGTCAGATGCCCCTAATGCTCGTGCTGCCAGCACATAATCACGTTCTTTTAAGGTCAATACCTCACCGCGCACCAAACGACTTGTCCCGACCCAACCTAATGCACCCAAGACGACAATTAATATTTCTGTCGACGGTTCCCAGATGGCAGAGGCGATCAAGAGCAAAAACAAAGGCGGAATCGCACTCAGGGTATTGATTAACCAAGAAATCGAATCATCAACCAATTGTCCATAATAACCTGCTAACAACCCCAGTGTAATGCCAATCAGAATCGTTAATACACTGGCGATATAAGCGATACTCAGCGATACGCGCCCACCATAAATAAGGCGTAAAAATTGGTCACGTCCTAGCTGGTCTGTTCCCATAACAAAACCATCTTGCCCCGGTTGTTTAAATCTATCGGGGATGCTGGTATCGTTGACATCAAGCTGGAAAACATTCTCGATGATGATAGGACCTGTGACGCATACAATCGTAAAGAACAATAAGACACTAATCGCAAACATCGTCAGTTTATCGCGTAAAATATGTAACATCGAATCACGCCAAAATGACCGTGAATAACGTTGGGGTTCTTCTGTGGGAAGGGTTTTGATATTTGTCATCGTTAGACCTTCTATTCAAGGCGGATACGTGGGTCAAGCAACATATAAAAAAGGTCGGAAATCAGCACACCAGCGATAAACATAATGGATGCAATCACAACTGACCCCATCACCACAGGATAGTCACGTTGGAAGACTGCATCAATAACGAGTTTGCCCATCCCAGGCCATTGGAAAACTTGCTCAATGATGACCGAGCCAGCTAGCAATGTACCAATAGATGGACCGAGGAAGGTCGCCACAGGGATTAAGCTATTTCGCAGTGCATGACGCAACCAAATAACGCGTGTATTCAAGCCTTTAGCATGGGCTGTGCGGATAAAATCTTGTTGTAATACTTCTAAGACTTGGGTACGGGTAAAGCGCGAGATAAAGGCAATTGTATTCAGGGATAAGACGCTGACAGGCAGAATCATATGGGAGATAGCTTCACCCAGATCAAAACCACCACGCCGTGTAATATCCGACATCCCACTAATCGGAAGCCACTTCAACTGCACCCCAAAAACAATAATCAATAATAAGCCGAGCCAAAACGCAGGCACAGCATTGCCAATCACAGAGATAATCCGAATCAGTTGGTCGAGTGCGGTGCGATGGAAGACAGCCGCCAATACACCCAGCAGAATCCCTATCGCATAACCTAATATCAATGCCGATAATCCCAAGCGCAAGGTTGCAGGAATCCGTTGAATAATCAAATCCATGACGGGGCGTTTTTGCTTTATCGAGTCACCGAGGTCACCACGTAACAATCCATAGCGTTCCCCAGCCGTATCGCCTTCACCATCCCCATCGACATCAATCAATGTCCAGTCGTTGCCAATTAACCAATAGATATATTGGATATGAGGTGGTTGGTCTAGCCCTAGTTGACGGCGCATGGTTTCGGCAGTCTCAGGATTGGAGTTTGGCGAAAATGTGATTAACTGAATCGGGTCACCGGGGGCTGCTAAGATAATCATAAATGATAAAATAGTAACCCCGAAAAATGTCGGAATCGCTTGTAAGAATCGTCGTCTAAAGTATTTGAACATGCGTATCTACTTATCAAATCATATATACCATGTTCATGATTCTATCGTCAGTTTAGAAAATCACAAGCGGTTTGTTAAAATCGAGGAGACAGCACTGAATACCTAAAATTTTGAAGACGACTCAAGGAACGAATCTTTTTTAATTTTGAGGACTGTGCAAAGCTATACAGATAGAGAAATGCGTCACATATTACTTAGGTGGTTTGCACCCAATTTACATCATCATCATAAATGACAAACCGTGAAGCATCTTGAGGATATAAGCGAAACAAGGCATCCAATACTGCCATATGCCCTAAGCTCAAGCGTGTTAATACGATAGGATCGGCATTTTTATGGATATAGCGCAAGATGCGATGGATGTTATAGACTGCTTCTCTTGGCGTAAATGTTGACTTTTGGAAATCAAGCAAGACTGCTACGGGCTCTGACACACCATCTAAAATGGATTCTGTATCAATTAGCCAGCTTCGCATTTCATCCCAATTCCAATATTCTGGGATTCGAATGACCAGTACAGTTTTCTCATTATTAATCCATTTAATCTGATTACCCTTCATAGTCACTCCGAGTAAAACTACCTACGCTTAAGTACATTAAACCATAGTTAGCTAACAGTTTTGATTAAGTTTGTATGAACTAAATGAAAACTCAAACTCATAATATTCGCAAACCCTAATAGCAATGGTACACTTGGGCAAATATGAGAAAATATTAAAATTAAGGGATTTTATGCAAACAACACAATCTGAACAATTATTTGCACGCGCACAAGAGTTACTCCCCGGTGGAGTGAATAGTCCTGTCCGTGCCTTCAAAAGTGTTGGCGGAACACCCCGCTTTATCGACCATGCTAAAGGCGCAATTATTGTTGATGTAGATGGTAATGAGATGATTGATTATGTTCAATCATGGGGACCGATGATTCTGGGTCATGCTCATCCTGATGTGGTGGATGCTCTACAAAAAGCTGTCACACTCGGTACAAGTTATGGCGCACCGACGGCTCTTGAAAATCAACTGGCAGAGCTCGTTATTGAGACTGTCCCATCTATTGAGATGATTCGCTTTGTGAACAGCGGTACAGAAGCCTGTATGAGTGCCTTACGTCTTGCCCGTGCTTATACTGGGCGTGACAAAATCATCAAATTTGCGGGTTGCTATCATGGTCATGCCGATATGCTATTGGTACAAGCAGGAAGCGGTGTGGCAACTTTTGGCTTACCCGATTCGCCCGGTGTGCCTGCTGGTACAACCAACAATACGCTGGTTGCTCCATTTAATGATTTAGATGCTGTACGCAACTTATTTGAGCAATATCCCGATGACATTGCAGGGGCGATTGTTGAACCGATTGCAGCCAACATGGGTTTTGTGATGCCAGATGAAGATTATCTGCATGATCTTGCGGAGTTATGCCATAAATATGGGGCATTATTTATCCTTGATGAGGTGATGACAGGCTTCCGCGTATCGACAGGGGGCGCACAACAAGCCTTTGACCTTGATCCAGATATTACATGTTTAGGCAAAGTCATTGGGGGTGGCCTACCAGTCGGGGCATATGCAGGCAAGCGTGAGATTATGCAAAAGGTCGCTCCAGCAGGTGATATGTACCAAGCAGGAACATTATCAGGTAATCCGCTAGCCATGACCGCAGGCTTGATGACAATACGCCTACTCTTGCATGACGATAACTTTGCAAAGATACAAGCACAAACCACCAAACTCGCTGATGGGATGCGTGCCATTGCTAAGAAACTTGAGATTCCAATGCAAGTTGGCAATGCTGGAACCATGCTCGGTTTCTATTTCTTAAAGCAAGCAGGCGCAAAAATCACAGATTATGCAAGCGCAAAGCAATATGCAGATACAGAATTATATGGCAAGTTCTTCCATGCGATGATGGCACAAGGGGTTTATTTTGCACCAAGCCAATATGAAGCAGGGTTTGTCAGTTTAGCGCATCAAGATGACCATATTCATAAAACACTGACAAGTGCTGAAGCCGTATTAAGCGAATTGATATAACATCACATAAAAGAAAAAACAGCCTGTAAAGCCAAAGCCTCACATGCTGTTTAGGATTGTTACGGTAGGGGAAGAGCTAAGTATTGCCTTCCCTTAGGTTATGCTAGTTAACTGAGTCTGTTAGACCGTTACCAGCTTTAAATTTGACAACCTTTTTGGCAGGAATTTGAATTTCTTCGCCTGTACGTGGGTTACGACCTGTACGAGCTTTGCGTTCTTCGACTGTCCATGAGCCAAAACCAACCAACGCAATGCGATCGCCGCCAGTCAAACCTTCAGTTACAGATTCAAGCAAAGCATCAAGTGCTTTACCAGCGTCTGCTTTTGTTAAACCAGATTTTTCTGCCATTGAGGAAATCAATTCAGCTTTGTTCATTGTTAATACTCCTTAAAGTAAAAGTTATGATTATTATAGCACAAATTATGTGTTGTACAGGCTAGAATCCTTGTTATTTCAGTGTTTTATCTATTAACCTGTCATAAAAGTAGCGTACTCATTTTTAAAAATCGCGCAACTTAAAACAAGGAAATCCAAAAAGTTTGTAAATTGTTACTTTTATTTGGGATATTTTTGGGATATTTGGGATAAAATGAGCTGTTTAGGGCTATAAATGAGTAAACAAAGGTAGGTTGGTTAAATCATATGGAATTAGTCGAACAATATCAACAATGGAGACGCAGGGGGTGGAAAGCCGTTATTGCTGGTATTTTCATTATTATTGTTGCGATTATTGTGATGTCCTTAACCATCGAAGCCCCTGCACCCGACTTTAATAAATTAGGGATTCATCTGTTATTGGATGATGGGCGTGGCAGTTGGGATGTGGATTTATGGGATGAGCATATGGCAATGGCAGGTGATATGTTGCCTGCTGATGGATATGTTGTACAGTTGATACGGGCTGATGACCTTGATACTGATAAATGGCAGACCTTTTTTGATTTGGTACGCGACCATCAATTAACACCAATTATCCGCTTGGCGACGACTTTCGACACCGATACACAAACATGGACTGCCCCACAAGCTGACGCTGACGGCACATATCGCACCCTAGCCCAACAATATACCGATTTCCTCACAGGAGTGAATTGGCATATTGATGAACACTATATTATCTTGCTAAATGAACCCAATAATGGTCATGAATGGGACGGTAAGCCGAATCCAGTAGAATATGCTCAATTTGTTATGGATGTTGCATCTGCGATTAAAGCGGTTGATGAGCAAGCCCTCATTTTGAATGCAGGTTTGGACTTATCCGCACCTGATACAGGGTCAATCCCTTTCCCTGATAGTGACATTTATTATATGTCTGCCAACCGCTTCATGATAGAGATGCACGCGGTACAACCACAAGTCTTCCAACAATTCGATAGGTGGAATAGTCATGCCTATCCCTTGCACTTTACAGCGCCACCGTGGGAACGTGAATTAGGATTTATCAATATGGAAACAGGCGAAACTGATTTAACGAATGCCCCACGTACCGTTTATAACCGCAGTGTGAATGGCTACGAATGGGAGCTATGGCAACTTAAACAATTTGGGGTCGATGGCTTACCTGTGATGATTACGGAAACAGGGTGGCGACATGCCGAAAGTGTATCTCCTGATTCCCTTGATGCAGGCGAAGATTATCCGAGTGTTGAGCAAGTGACTGAATATATGGATTTATTGTTGCTGGGGAATATTTATGGACGCATACCCGAAGCACCCATCGGCGGATGGACAGGTTTATTATTAGATGAACGAGTTACTGCTGTGATTCCCTTTGCCTTCAATGGCGTACCCGATGAATGGGGTCACACGAATTGGCTAGAGATGTCCGAAGACGGTGAGGTTATCGGAGAATATCCGATGGTTGAGCTATTCCG
>CAYGTY010000187.1:0-4505 GCA_964352825.1 uncultured Anaerolineaceae bacterium | reverse complement strand
GGGCGAACCAGTTCATAAGGACAATCACCTGCGGTCACAAAGCGTAAGTCGATGGTGATGGTTTTTGCGTTATCATCACGTTGGACATTCAAAATCTCGTGGTCAGCCGTACATCCCATGCCACTTGTCCATATGCCCGCGAGGATACGTCCATTACTAAAATCAAAGGGGTTGCGGATAATCGGACGGCGACACAAATCTGAATTCTCGGCGAGGTCATATAAGCGAATATGTTCCTCAGCATTACGCATGACAAAGACGCGTCCAGCCGCATCATTCGCTGATTCAAAGCAAATCCCATTCATGACCTTTACTGCGTCTTCTAAATCAAAGGGTAAGGGTGTGGGTGTAAGTGTTGGCGTCGCTGTCGGTTGTGCAGGGGTTGGCGAAGGGTCTGGATTGACTGGCTCGGATTCTGTTGGTGTTTCTGTCTGAAAAGTTTCCACACGAACACTAACAGGTGTAGGATTGTTTTGAGGGGTATCACCTGCCAGAATATTATCACAACCCACTAGTACAGTCGGGATAATCATAGTTATAAGGCATAATTTGAGATAATGAACCATTATTTGATTGCTTTCTTTTGTCTCCAATGACGAAAATTCAATCGCTCATGCAATCTGTAAAACTAACCACTTCTTCAGGGTAATGCTAGCAGAAGCATGATAGAATAAATAGGTATTTACAGTTATCGTCTTATTTACAAATTTTTATGGTTGCGATAGTCGCGTCACTTGCTAAAGCGTGGTAATATCCAACTACTATGTAAGCAAAATAACGGTTATTTTGTCACCGTTCTAGGGAAAGCTATCATGCGGATACTAATAATTTCTGATATTCACGCCAATTTTACGGCGTTTGAAACTGCGTTAAAAGATGCTGAAGGCGAGTGGGATTTTGTCTGGTGTCTTGGTGATGTTGTCGGGTATGGACCTGACCCCAATGAATGTGTCGAGAAGTTAAAGACACTGCCCCATTTATGTCTAGCAGGCAATCATGACTGGGCGGCATTAGGGCGTTTAGATGTTCGTACATTTAATCCTGATGCACGACGGGCTGTCGAATGGACACAAGATACCCTCACACCAGAAAATACTAAATTTCTGGAGGCATTACCTGTTACATTTGTTATTGGTGATTATACCTTGGTTCATGCTAGCCCACGCGAGCCAGTATGGGAATATATCCTAGAGCCATTGATTGCCGCATTAAATTTCCCACATTTCGAGACACCCTATTGTTTCGTTGGGCATACCCATCAGCCTGTAATTTATACCATGGTTGATGAAAATGGGGACACACATTCTCAGCTACCCCAATATAATGAACCCCATAAACTCAATGGACATCGTCAAATCATTAATCCCGGTAGCATCGGGCAACCGCGTGACCAGAACCCAAAAGCGGCTTATGGTTTGTTAGATATGACAACAGGTGTTTTTGAACACCGTCGGATTCCATATGATATTAAAGCTGTTCAAGACCGTATGCGTGAAAATAAAATGCCAGAACGTTTAATCACACGCCTTGAGCATGGTTTATAAATCTAACATAATCTCTCGACACATTGTAAGGAAGAGGCATGCCTCTTCCCTAACACATTATATGATTCAATAGAGCCGTAAACCCCATATGTCTACAGAACTCAGTCCCAAAATGCTTGTTTATATGGCAGAAATCTATCGCTTGATAGACCGTCAACCGCAGGCTGGCGAATATGTCAGTACCTCCGAGTTGGCTGACCTACTCAATGTGAGTCCCCCCGCTGTTAATCGCATGGTTAATAAGCTAAAAGAGCTTGACTTACTCGACCATGAACCCTATCAAGGCATTGCCATGACGGAAAAAGGTCAGGTCGAAGTCCTCAAGCATATTCGCTATCAACGCATTGCCGAAGCATTTTTAGTTAAGGTGATGGGTATTCACTGGTTACAGGTTTATGATGAAGCGATTAAACTGAGTGAAGGGCTAAGCGAGGTCATTGTTAATCGCATGTATGAGATGGCAGGCAGACCCACACTTTGCCCACATGGCGAACCCATACCCACAGCCGAAGGTGAAATTGTCGAGATGAACGATATTTTATTATCACAAGTAGAGGCAGGGAAATCCTTTGTGATTACCCGTATCTCCACTCGTGAATTTGACCGAATGCAATATTTGGAAGCCCTCGGACTCATCCCCCATAGTCATTTTGATGTCATTCATGTTGCACCTTTTGACGGACCAATGCAATTGAAGCTCAATAACGAGTATCGCATCATTGGCAACAGCCTTGCACAGCTTATTCGTGTGAAAGCTGTGGACGCATAATGTGCTAACCCTCGACCCAGCATCTTGGCGCAATTTACGAAATTTCCTTATTTTATTGCTGATTAGTGTCGGTGTAAAACTCTATGCCTCGCAATTGCTGGTGTGGGAAGTTGATTATGTGCCTGTGATTGCGCGTGGGCAAACATGGTTAGACGGTGGGATGTTCCCTGCGGTTGGCACACTATCGAGTGTCGCCGCCTATAACATGCCCTTCCTCACATGGATGCAAATTCCCGTGATGATCTTTACCCATGATGTCGCGGTTATCCTGATTGGTACACAACTCCTCTTTAATATCCTAGCAACTTGGTTTGTCTATCGCTTAGGTAACGAGATGTTCACCCCAACGATTGGTTTTGTGGGGGCGATATTATTCACCTTTAGCGAAACAGGGCTTTCTAGTTCATATACCGCGTGGGCGCAATTGCTCCTCCCTGGGTTTTATGTGATGGTCATGTACAGCTTATTTCGCTGGAAACTGGACAATAGTACGCTTTATGTGGCAATGGCTTGGATTATCTCAACGATGGCATTTATGACGCACTTTTCGGCAATCTTACTCTATGGTGTCATCATCGTCTTATGGCTGATTATGCGTTTTCCCCTGAATTGGCGTGGACTGATTATTGGGGTAGTGGTTTCCGCCTCATTACTAAGCCCCTATATGTTATTTGAAGTTGAGCGCGACTTTGTAGATTTAAAGGCGTTCTTCACCCGTCAGACAACGATTAGCTCTGATGTCTTAGCCGACTACGCTTACCTCAAACCTGAAAATCAGGGACAGTCTAATTCACCATCGGCTGCAACAGATAACCAAAGTGCATCTGATATCCCTACACAAGCAGAACCGAAACCCCAATCTTCACGACTTGAGCGTGGAGTTGCATGGGTACTGAGTATGCCGATGCAGGTTATTGGTGGGTTGCGCTTGGTCTTTACCAATGATTTACGGAGCTTGCGTGAGTATTATCCCATTCTACATAGCATCAGCCTGATATTACGGAGCTTACTCGAAATTTCATTTTGGGCAGGGATTGTCTTGGCTATCTATCGTTATAGTCGGGCTGTCCAGATGCGCTATCAGACCTTTCCCGATCATCAACGCTTATGGACACATCGCATCAAGTTAGCGGTTAACACGCTCACAGGCACAACAGCAGGACGTAACTTGATTATCCTCTTGTTTGTTTTAGGCATTATCGCGGGTTTGATATTGGTACGAGCAGGATACGACCAACAAGCGACCTATTACACAGGGTTATTCAGTCTGCAATTTGTGATGTGCGCTTATGGGATGATTGAACTAACGGAGATACGGGGTTATACAGGACGTGTGATGCTCTTGGTTTTACTCTTGATTAGCTTGGGGGCATTTGACCGTATCACACGGGTTGCCAATCATGATGTGACGGTGTATTCACCCTTTAACATTGCGCTCTATTCTTCAATCAATTCAGCCACTACTTGGATTGCTGATGATTGGACGGATAGTGATACCATTACCGTAAGTTATGATTTTATGCCAGAGATGGCAGGGCAATGGTGGGTCGCACCGTGGAACACGATTGATGACAGTTATCGTATGGGGATGGCATATGATTATCTCTTGATGAGTTATCATGGTTTAGAAAACCGCAATACTGACCCAATTGGACAAGTCGATAATGCTGATTATATTGTGACATTCCAAGCAGGTGTTGCTGATTATGATTCAAATGACTATCAAATCGAGCAATTTGGCGCAATCTTCGTGCTTAAACCTCTGCATTCTTGACCGCTTGACGTTTTAGGGTAGTTGAATGTAGTGAAAAGCCGATATCTTCCCAGAAATGTAGGGCTTCAGGATTTGTCGCTAACACATCCAACATGATGGTTGCCTCGGATGGGAAGAACTCCGTCACAATTTGCTCAAACGCTTCTCGTCCGATACCCCGTCGTCTGGATGCCCGTTGGACAAAAAATTGACGCACAAAGATAATTAAGTTTTCAGGGTCATATTCATCATAGCGTTGTTGATACAACAAATATCCAATGAGTTTGTCATTCTTGGCAATCATAATTGCTGACCAAGTCCCATCGAGCCATGATTGCATTAAGGATTCAATTTGTTGGACATTCAATGGGTTACGGGTACGTGCATCAGCAATGAGTTGTTTATTCATCTCAGCTAACACGGTAATATCGTTAATATC
>CAYGTY010000186.1:0-11745 GCA_964352825.1 uncultured Anaerolineaceae bacterium | reverse complement strand
CATGATATTCTATACATAGTTGTTTGATGTATAGAATGGGATTATCATGAAAAATATGTCCAGAGCGTTGATGTTGTTGATTCTGCCTATCATCCTGACCTTTGTGATGTTCAAAATTAATTTCGATTATGTCTATTCAACACTGTCTACAGTGAATCTGTATATTTTGATATTTCGCTGGATAACCATTTATCATATTATTTGGGTCATCTGCGCTTTTTTGTCACTTTGGTTTTATGTCGGGCTTATTTTTGTTGATGGTTATTGGGGATATAGCCTCGGTGCATTGATGAATGTAGCCGTGTTTGTACCTGTATGGATGATGTGGTTGTTATTTAATGGGCAACTCCATATATATGACACAATCGAACTACCTGATAAGAGCTACCATCTTATCGAAACGCGGGTCTATGCCAATGGCACACTCTATCTCTTTACCTGTGAGGGTGCAGACTGTGAGGCAGAAAAAATTGGCTATATTAGTAGTTCAGGGTATCGTGATGGTGAAATAGACTACAACCCAGACACCAACCAAATGATTGTGCTTGCTGATGCAAGCTATGAAATTGAAGAAATCACTGTCGATTTACCAGATACCTAAAACAGACTCACAAATCCACATCATCAAATCAATTCGCTTAACGTGCATAAATCACTGGTCAGCGTCGCGCACAGCTTCTTTTAAATCTTTAGTAAATCGAAAAACCTGTTTCCCTTAATTCCGAATTATCTTTTGTATTTTCTCCACTTCCTCTATGACGCTGTGATGGAAAACCTTTTATAGCTCATCAATTTGAGTAAATGTATTTTTACACATTATTAATATGTATTGTAATTCTTTACGACCTTACGGCACTATAATCAAAATGTATATCAAAAAGGAGATTGTTTAGCATGGAACAATCCGTCAAGAATTCGTCAATGATACACGCAAATGATTTCATCACGTCAGCACTACCGCTGAATCGTCGCGGGTGGTTGAGTTCAACACAACGAGTTCGATTATTTCCCAGAATATTTTTCTATATTTTTATCATCGCGCTTCTACTTATCCCGGTTGCCATAATTACCATCTTTTCTGCTGTTTACATCATAAATCCTGATGGTAGTTTTAACGCGCCAGAGCTACCCACAATACCTGCCATTCCAGAAATACCGCAGAACCCTGAGTTACTGGTCGCCCCTTGTCTGGCTCTTGCTGTGATTGCGGTATTCCTTATCTTTTCAATTATGGCGTTGCGACGGATTATACAACTTTTCCAATATACGATATTGCTCATTATCGGACGTGTGAGCCAGCAACAGGGTATGTTGATAGGTAAAACAGATTTGTCAGAGAATGCAGAAAATGGTGTCGATTATTTGCATCGTTATTATGTGATGGATGGTCGCCATTTCCGTGTATCAGAAGCCGCATACGATGCTTTGGGTGATGGGGGAGAATTCCGAGTTTATTACTTCCCTGTGCATATTATCCCATTCAGAGGCAAACGCTATTATATTTTGCTCAACCTCGAAGCCGTTTAAGCGTGTATCTGATAAGGTGTTTTGCAATAAAAAATAGAGTTAGTCTATGATAGTGAATGGCTAGAGATGGAGCTGTCACGCCAATTGCGAGTCGATTAAATGCAATATAGTTTTCTGTACGGACGAGTCTAGAAATTTGCTCAATCCCCCACTCCCCATCATAATCAACTTGTAATGCTATCAGAATAAGCTATCGGTTGATGATAAATAGAATATGGGAGTTGGAGATGACAGAAAAATCGGTATGGCACAAAGTTGCCGATAAAGACCCATTGCAAGATAATAGCGTCACCAATGCTGTTGCTGGGGTGCAGGCGATTTGTCTGGCAAAATTTGAGGGTAAATATTATGCCCTTGATAATCACTGTCCGCATCAAGGTGGACCATTGGGCGAAGGGTTAATCGAAAATGGCTATGTGCGTTGCTCGTGGCATGGTTACGAATATTCGCCGATTGATGGGTCTGTCCCTGGGGATTATGATGATAATGTCGAAACTTATCCTGTAGAAGAACGCGAAGATGGAATTTATGTTGCGGTTGAACCTGAAGCTGTAGAAGACACAATCGCCAAGCAGATGATGGAAGTCGCGACGGATTGGGGGATTGATGCTTGTTTTGGTATGGTTGGACACTCCAATCTAGCGGTTGCGGATGCTATACGCGCAGAGGAAGAAAAAGGAAAACTGAAGTTTATCGGGGTTCGGCATGAAGGGGCGGCATCATTTGCAGCGAGTGGGTATGCCAAATTAACAGGCAAACCTGCGATGTGCTTGGGTATCGCTGGACCGGGTTCAACCAATTTATTAACAGGCTTATGGGATGCCAAAGTTGACCGTGCACCGATTATTGCACTCAGCGGACAAGTTCAGACACAAGTCTTAGGACCGGGCGCATTCCAAGAGATTGATTTATCCTCGGCGTTTAATGCAGTTGCCGATTGGAGTCAGACGGTTCTCAATAACAAAAACGCATCAGATTTGATGGCATTGGCGATTAAACATGCGACGATTAATCGTGATGTCGCTCATTTGATATTCCCTGATGAAATTGCATTTGCAGAAGGTTTAACCCCACGTCCCGAAACACCAATGGACGGACGGGTCAGCACAACCGAAATCGCTCCTCCACAAGCTGAACTCGATGCCGCGATTGAAATGATAAAAGAAGCCAAGCTCGTGACGATTATTATGGGGCGTGGCGCAAATGACTACAAAGATGAGGTTATTGCCCTCGCCGAAGCGATTGATGCCCCTGTTATCACAACCTTTAAAGCCAAGGGGCAAATCCCTGACGATCATCCACTTGCTTGTGGTGTATTGGGGCGGTCTGGAACGATTGTCGGTAGTAGCATGATGGGACGGGCAGATGTTTTATTGGTGTTCGGTGCATCCTTCAGTAATCACACAGGCATCTCCAAGAAGAAGAAAATCATCCAAGTCGATTATGACCGTATGACATTGGGCAAATTCCACCCTGTTGATATTCCGATTTGGGGTGAGATTGGCGTGACCTGTCGTTTAATGGGTGAAGCCCTCGCCGATATAGAATTTACCTATAAGCGTGATTATGTTCGTCGTGAAATTGCGGGACGTTGGAAACTGTGGCGTGAAGAAAAATCCCAACGTGCTAGCGAATCGGACGAAAACGGGATTAACTCGGCTTTGTTGTTCCATGAGATGAGTGAGGTCTGTCCGGAAGATGCCGTGATTGCTGTGGATGTCGGCAACAATACCTATAGCTTTGGGCGGTATTTTGAGACAAAACAAGGGCAAGAGTGTCTGATGTCGGGTTATTTGGGGAGCATCGGATTTGCCTTCCCTGCTGCAATTGGGGCTGCTGTTGCCGCGCCTGACCGTCCGATTTGGGCTGTGGCTGGGGATGGTGGCTTTGGACAATATGCAATGGAAATTACGACGGCTGTCAAATATGGATTGCCGATTAAACTTGTCCTGCTGAACAACAGCGAAATCGGGAAAATCAGTAAAGAGCAACGCGGTGTGAATGTACATGTGTGGGCGACCTCGCTTGTGAATCCGAACTTCTCTGAATTTGCAACAAGCTGTGGCGCATGGGGCAAACGTGTGAGTACCAATGCCGATATTCGCGCAGGACTCGAAGAACTTAGCGCAATCGACGGACCGGGTATCCTCGAAGTCATGACTGACGTCTTGAAAATTTAAGCAATCATAGTGTTGTGTAGAGAGGGAGATATTTTCTTCTTCTCTACAATAGAGATATAACAAAACCGCAACGCACTCCGCACTTTACAATTTCTCGAATAGGGTACAATAGGGCATATAATGACTGATTCATAACGAGGACGAGGAACATGAAAAATATCTTTCTTTCTTATTCACGGCGTGATATTAAACGGGTTGAAGAATTGCGCCAAGCTCTGATTAGCCAAGGTTATCGTCCGTGGATTGACCCCAACCCACGCCCAGGGCAAGATTGGCGGTTTGATGTGGATGATGCCATTCGTGGTGCGTCGGCAATGGTGGTTGTCATGACCCCCGATTCCGCAAATTCAATTTATGTGACCTATGAATGGTCGTATGCGATGGGCTTAGGGATTCCTGTGATTGTTGTGGTATTCCACCCTGCGTCAATACACCCGCGTCTAATCTCCGAGGAAACATTTGACATCGGTGCATGGAAAGATGAAAATCACTTTTGGGATCATTTCCTGAAAGAATTTAATCGTATGATGGAAGTCCTGCCAGCCCAACCGATTGCCTCGGGGTATGCTGAAGTTGCCAAACCCAAACCTGCACCAGCCGCCAAACCTGCCCAACCACAAATCCCTGCTTATGATAAAAGCATCATGCCCACTGAGCCTGGATATTGGCTAGTGATACGGCGCGGTCCAAGGCTTAATGAGATGTTCCGACTCGAAAAAGATGTTGTGACATTAGGTCGCGATGCTGCCAATGATATTGCAATTAATGACCCCGAAGTCAGCCGTTATCATCTGCGCTTGAAGAAACAGGGAGATGCCTATACGCTCGAAGAACTAGGAAGTACCAACGGGTCACAACTTAACGGCGTTCAGGTCAATGAAATCAAGCAACTCAACGATGGTGACACTATCATGTTAGGGGATGCAATTATCTTATCGTATGACCTTGTCTACGCGACCTAGCCACCTGACCAGTTTATAAACTATCCATACGCCTGATGTATCACAAGTCTGTTTTCTGTAATATGAGGTTAAGTTAGAAGGCAGAGCAAAATTAAGGATAACCTTGTGATACAAGTGATGTGGGAAAGTCCTAGTAAAACACTTCTTATTATGAAGTTTGGTATGCGCTGGTCACGGGCAGATTTTTGGAATGCGTCTCGGATTGCGCGTAATATGATTATGTCGGTTGAGCATCCTGTCAATATTCTAGCGGATTTGTCCCTGTCTTTTTCAACACCGCAAAATGTCATTCACCTTACATTATCAGGAATGCGCTCCAAAGCTGATAATACGGCTAAGGTTGCTGTTATTAGCCCAACGAATTTATGGTTGCGCCTTTATCAATATCTTGAACGTGCCTATCCGATGGATGTTTTGCCTGTCTGTTTTGTCGAAACATATGAAGAGGCAATGACATGCTTTGGTATAACAACATTAAATACGATTGATAATGATAATCAGAAACCGACTTCTTTAGGTAAATCTATCCCACCTTTTACACAACATAGCTACGTATAACGACTTCTAATAAGTCCCCTATAAACAAAAATAGGAGCATGGTCACAACCATACCCCTATTGAATTTGTCATAATTCTACTTTTTATTCAGCAGGCACGAGTACGCCGTCAATCACATGAATCACACCATTGTCAGCTTCGATGTCTGTGATAATCACGTTGATTGTATCGTTCAATACAACACCGTCATCTGTTATGCTGATGCTGATGGTTGCATCTTCACCTAAGAGGGTGGGTACGGATTCGCCATTAAGTGTTAGGACTGTTTCTGCCATCACTGCGCCGTCAAGAACATGGTATTGAAGGACTGTGTTTAACAAATCGGTATCAGCAAGCAATGTTTCAGCATCCATTTCAAGTGCTTCCAAAAGCGCAACAAATGCTGCATCGGTTGGTGCGAATACAGTTAAGGATGCGTCTGGGTCACTGAGTGCTTCTAGGATTGTTGGGTCGGCTGCGGAAATGGCTGCGAGCAAGACTGTGAATTCAGCTCCTTCTGTTTCGGTGGCGGCAACAACAATGTCTGCGATCGTATTGGACATCATCTCTTCGTCCATAGAGTCTTCGGACATGTCGTCTTCCATAGACTCATCATTGTCTGATCCAGGCACGAGTACGCCATCAATCACATGAATCACGCCATTGTCTGCTTCGATGTCTGTTGTAATAACATTGATGCTGTCGTTAAGCACTACGCCCTCATCAGTGACGCTGATGCTGATGGTTGCATCTTCACCCAAAAGGGTAGGTACAGATTCGCCATCAAGTGTGAGGACTGTTTCTGCCATCACAGTATCGCTTAACACATGATATTGAAGGACTGAGTTTAACAAGTCGGTGTCTGCAAGCAGTGTTTGAGCATCCATTTCTAGCGCTTCCAAAAGTGAAACAAATGCTTCGTCGGTTGGTGCGAATACAGTTAATGATGCGTCTGGGTCACTGAGTGCTTCTAGGATTGTTGGGTCGGCTGCGGAAATGGCTGCGAGCAAGACTGTGAATTCAGCGTTTTCCGCTTCGGCAGCGATAACAATATCCGCAATGGTATTGGTCATCATCTCGTCGCCCATGTCTTCATCCACAGATTCTTCAGACATCTCTTCGTCCATGCCTTCATCCGTAGAATCTTCGGACATCTCTTCATCCATCATGTCTTCATCAGCCATCATCATGGACATGTCCCCGCCGATAGGGGTGGCGACAAATACAAGTTGTGGGTCATCAACTGTACCCACAGCTGCAATCAAATAATTTACATTTTCTTCAATCTCAACATTGGGTTGCCCAACAACAGGCGTGAATTGGTCAGATGATAAGACAACTTGTATATCCGACGAACCGATGGGAATGTTGCGGATGAAGAAGCCATCATTGGACCCTAGTGTGCCAGGGTACGCCAATCGATTAATAATCGTTATTCCATTGGTAACAACATCAATCCCCGGTGCGCCTTCAATGGCATGAGTCACAGAGATGCGCCCGAATCCTTCTTCTGGAACATCGCTATAATCTTCAATTAAAACATTAGGAGCGAGTGTACCCGCATCAACCGAGCCAACAGCTGCCACGGTAATCCATGTACCAGCAACAAGGTTAAAGGATGCAGGACCAATTACAGCATCGTCAAGAGATGTGCCAGCAGGGGCAACAGCAATATCATAATTCCCTTCTGCAATTTCTAGCCAATCCGTCACCATTGGAAATTCTAAACCGTCGATTGCAACATCCCCATTTATATAGATGTCAACCGCTGGAGCATCCGCAGAAAAGTGCGCTACTCGTAAGTGCATCATACCATCTTGTGCGAGTGCTGGGATCATATTGAGTAGTGAAAAAATTGTGATGACTATTGTAAAAAATAACTTACGCATGTGTCTCTCCTTTTTATCATATAGCAGATTCTATTATCATTCGGATCTATTTACAGCGGATAGGGCAAGTCCACCGTCCCAAAAAAGTTTGGTTGTTAACTAATTTTGTTATCGTGAATAATATAGCGTGTTTAATACAAAAAGGTCAGACCGAAGCCTGACCCTTTTATATAACTAATCTATGTTATTTATTCAGCAGGTACAAGTACCGCGTCGATAACGTGGATAACACCGTTGTCTGCTTCGATGTCTGTCATAATCACGTTGATTGTATCATTCAATACAACACCATCATCAGTTACGCTAATGCTGATGGTTGCGTCTTCACCCAAGAGGGTTGGTACAGATTCGCCATCGAGTGTCAGGACGGTTTCTGCCATGACTGCGCCATCAAGAACGTGGTATTGAAGTACTGTATTCAATAATTCTGTGTTAGCAAGTAGTGTTTCTGCATCCATTTCGAGTGCTTCCAAAAGTGCAACAAATGCTGCGTCGGTTGGTGCGAATACGGTTAGTGATGCTTCTGGGTCACTGAGTGCTTCCAAGATTGAAGGGTCTGCTGCTGCAACTGCTGCGAGCAATACTGTGAATTCAGCTTCTTCTGCTTCTGTGGATGCAACAACGATGTCAGCGATCGTATTGGACATCATCTCGTCGTCCATATCATCCATATCGTCCATGTCTTCATCCATCATGTCGTCCATCATCATAGCGAAGTGTTCAGCTAGCATTTCTTCAGTTGGGATTAGTACATTGTCGATAACGTGGATGATGCCGTTGTCTGCTTCGATGTCGGCAATCACAACTGTACCGAATGTATCTTCTTCGGCAACTTCAAGTTCTACCAAGTCTGTACCATCAAGGATGTTAACGCCACCTTCTTCGGTGATTTCGATTGTCAGTGTTGCAAAGTCACCTAGTAATGTTGGGACTTCTTCACCATCGAGTTCAATAACAGCTTCTGCTGGAACTGTGCCTGAAACAACGTGGTAGAGCAAAATTGCTTCAACAACTTCTGGTTCTGCTAAGAGTTCTTCTGCTGTAATATCAAGGAGTTCGAGTAAAGCAACAAATGCTTCGTCAGTTGGGGCAAATACGGTGAATTCTGCTTCTGGGTCGCTGAGGGCTGCTGTAATCGATTCACTGGTTAAAACAGCTTCAAGTAATACAGTAAATTGTGCATCTTCTTCTGCACCAGCAGATGCGATGACAATATCAGCAATGGTATTGCTATCTTGAGCGAAAGCAGGTAATGCTGCAACTGCTAACATGCTCAAAACCATCAATAAAGATAAAAACTTACGCATAGTAACATCCTCCAAATAGATGTGTTGTATAGATATATGCAATGTATAAACAATGAGATTCTATAATGTTGTCCTACACCACATATATTGGGTGTTTGTTTATCGAATCACCGTTACTATACGTAAGTTGAATGAGCTTTAACTTAAACTAAAATAAGCGCGTTATGAAGTGTATTTGAGTAGAAGATGAGACAGAATGTAATCTGTATAGTTATATTAATAAGCGATGAACCTCATCTAAATAATAGGTGATGATAATAGATGACTTATTCTCATAAATCAAAAAATCACCCACCACTACTCTCTTGCCCATTACTTGCATTCTCCGTCTGGTTTCCTAGATTACCTTCTTCAGCAGGACGACCTGCACCGCCACCACCACCTTGCCCGAGGTGTGCATATTCACTTTGAACACTCTTGCCTTCAGTATGGCTAGGTTGGTTAACCTCTTTACTTTGTCCTGTACCTTGTGCGCCAACTTCTTTATCACTAGATTGTGTCATGATTGACTCCTTATATAAAACACTGTCTATCTCAAGCATACATCAGCTACACAAATGCTAAACTTGAGATATGATGTAAAATATTGAATTTATGAATAAGGACTGCTTATTATGGTGACACTTGGTGATATTATCCGCGCCCAACATCGCATCAAACCCTATTTAGCTTATACACCGCTGGAAGCATCACCCGACCTCGGTGACAATATTCACCTTAAATTAGAAAATGCCAATAAGACCCACTCCTTTAAAATTCGGGGCGCGCTCAATGCGATGCTGTCACTCGATGAAGAAGCTCGGCAAAAAGGAATTATCGCTGCGTCCTCAGGGAATCATGCTCAAGCGATTGCCTATGCCTCGTATGTCACAGGTGCAAAAGCCCAAATCCTGATGCCGAAGCACACGCCCCAAAAGAAGGTCGATGGTGTATCGCGTTATGGAGCAACACCGGTTCTATTTGGTGAAAATTATGATGAAGCCGAAGCTGAAGGTCTGCGTCGTGCCAAAACAGAAGGAACGTGGGTCTCTCCTTATAATGATGCCAAAGTGATTGCAGGAGCTGGAACGATTGGTGCGGAAATCATCGAGCAATTACCTGATGTGGAACGGGTGGTTGTGTGCGTGAGTGGTGGCGGGCTGATTGCAGGGGTAGCGACTGCGATTAAACAACTCAATCCCGACATTGAGGTAATTGGCGTGAATGCTGAATCTGCCCCAGCCATGTATAACGTCTTTTACAATACTGAGAAACCGCAAAACTGGGAGACTCTCGCTGAAGCCCTCTCTGGTGAAATTGAAGTTGGCTCAATCACCGTGCCGATTAGTCAACAATACGTTGATGATATTGTACTCGTCAGTGAAGAACAAATCGCTAATGCTATCCGCTGGATGGTTGATGTGCAGGGTTGGGTGGTCGAAGGTGGTGGTGCCGTTGGTGTTGCAGCCATGCTCCATGATGTGCTTCCGCGTGATGGTCGTGTGACCGCCGTGGTCGTCAGTGGTGGCAATATTGATGGGTCGAGCCTGCGACAAGTTTTGAACAAGAGCTAAAAAATGGATGCTATGTTCATCACACTTATGAGAACATAGCCCAATTTGCTTTTAACCACTCCAACAGTAAAATGGACCATTACCATTTAGTACTGGGTATTTATACCATTGATGACTTTGCCATTTTCCTCCGTGTGAATTAGCAACTTCCCAAGTATCATAACCATCTGTCATCTGGATAGTCCAATATCCATCATTGTCTCTTCCACAATAAGCCAGATAGCCATCAGAGCTCCATGCGTAGTCTACAGTCAGGATGCTGAAATTTAAGTCTCTTTTCATGTCCTGTACATCAAGATTGAACCACACATCAAACGACCCTGCCGCAGAAAAAACGACTTGTGTATCATCACTGAGATTGCTACGAGCATATGTATGGGAGATAGGATTTTCACTAATAATTGATTCTGTTTCAACATCCCATATAATTAATTTTTGTTCCTTATAACGGTGTTGAGTATATTCATAAGCAATTCCTGCAATGTGGTTACTGTCTTTCCATACGACATAACTTAGATTACTGTCAGGTGCAACAGCTTTAAATGAGCTTGTATCTGGAACACCATCTCTATATGATTTTCCGTCCCATATAAATGTATTAATCACATCATCGCGTTTAGATTGAAACAATAACTGCCCGTCATCACTCCAAAATATATCAACACTATCCCATCCATCTGGATTCTGCGTGAGGCTAGCTGTTGTTTCGCCATTCCAAATATATATTTCTGGGGGTATCGAGTGGCGTTCTCCTGTATCCAACTGAACATTTTCATAACGAATCATAATTGCTAATTGACCATCATTACTCCAATATGTTTGAATCCCATCCATTAAACCAAGCTCTTCACTGGGCGTAATATCAATAATCCTTTGACCATCCCAGATATAGAATGAATCAGGATTGCTCAGACCTTTATAAAATGTAATGAGAAGATATTGTCCATCAGGACTCCAACTAGAAAGAGAGGATTGTAGTTGCGTATTATTCTGCATAATTTTGATGGTTGTATAGTCATCCCATACGTAAAAAGCAGATGGAATACGGGCGGTGATATTGTTAATCAGTGAAAACGCAAGTTTGTTATCACTACTCCAAGTCACCTGTGCTGGTACACCAACTCCGTCATCAGGTGTTATTTTTATTGTTGTGTCGCCGTCCCATATATAGAGTAAGTCGTTATCGTGATCTATGCCTGATTGAAATGCCAAATACTGACCATCTGGACTCCACCCTTGAATATAATGATTGAACTCAGAATTTTGAGTGATCTGGATAGGTTCTATATCTGGTGTCTTTGGATCATAAATATAAACATTTTTTTCACTTAGTTTTGTATATGCAATCCGCCGATCAGGACTATATCGAAAGTCACGGACATCTTCCAAGATAAGCTCTCCGACACGAGTCTGTGGATTATAGGATATAAGCTGGTTATCATCGGAGACATAAATTAGCTTCTCGGCTTCGCGCTCAGGTATAATCATCGGTGCAGACGGCATGATGTTACTCTGGCTTGCTAACATGATGAGCAATCCAGACAAAACGACTGTGATGACTATGGTCAATATAATTGTTAAACTTTTACCATTCATGATGTTCAAGGATTTCTTCATGCTCTGTTTCCTTCATTGTCAGTCGTTCTCGTGTACCTTTAACTCATTATAACCTCATCCAACTTGATATCCTCAATCCTTGTCATGTTATAGTTTGCATCTAAATATGCTTGACAGTGAACACCTGTTCTTATATCATGGGATTGTGCAGTACAGGATGCACTCAGCCCACG
>CAYGTY010000185.1:5510-12079 GCA_964352825.1 uncultured Anaerolineaceae bacterium | reverse complement strand
ACGCAAATATCAAATATGCAGAATTTTGAGCCACAAATAATATATTTGTGGCTTTTTTTATTGTTTATGAACGTAAAATATATTGAAATTGGTTCGAATCTCTTCAGGTATTTTGATATGTTCTACACCACCAGTACTTGCCTCGCAAATTGATTGCTCATGTCAGATCATCATTAAATTCTATTTCCCAAAAGATTACTTCAATTAGCGGGAAGTGATACGAGCATACTCGGGCCACTCGAGACAGAAGCCTAACGTGTTCGTCAGCATATTTTGGAAGTCGCGTAGGTGCTCTTGAGTATTTCGGACTTGTCGCGGCGATAAACCTTTGTCTAAGCAATATGCTGCTAATGCTCCTGCTGCTTCACCAATATTCCACTCGACTGGGTGTAAGCGATAGCAACCGTTAGTAATGTGGGTGACACCAAGATTTTTACATGCAGGCAATAAATTTTCAACACGTTCAGAGATAAGTGAACCTAATGGGATTTGGAAGGGATAACTGCTAATATCAATATAAGTTCTCAGCCCTGTACTTGGGTGGAGATCAATCCGATAACTCCCAACACCGACTGTATCATCAAATATCTCTGCACCAATTAAGTCACCACGTTGTTCAACCCCGATATGTTGTTCAAGCACAGTTAACTCAGCTTTGATACGACGCGCTTCTCTCACATACACATACTTTGCTAAGCCATCTTGTGTACCAACAATATCATGTCGCATCCGTAATCCAGGATAACCATACCCTTTATCATCATGCCGAGGAGCTTCGGTCTGCATCCAGTACATAAGGGAATAACTCAATTGACGCGCACCATGTAGGGCAGCTTGTTTTTCTTCTTCTGAAACACCAAGGAGCGGCTTCAACCAATAATCAATTTGTGGCCAGTTTACCAATGTAATGTCACTTGGATATGTCCCTGTAGGGTAATGATCCTTATATAAGATACGGCGGAAGTGCCAGAAATCTCCAGGACTGCTATAGCGTTTGCTGGGTGGTGCATCTGTATGATATATGCCCCGATTACGGGTTTCCAATGTAATTGGGCTGACATCTTGCCAATTGAGTTGCTTCCCAGGCCAGAAGTCTGCTTTGTATTCATTCCAGAAGTCATAATCTTCAGGTTTATCAATTGTATGATCTTCACCTTCTAGATGGTCAATAGCAAAACACCATGAGATGGCTTGTTGATCAAGTGGTTGAGGTTCACCGTCTACTGCATGAAGCTCGCCTGTCTGATTTTGACTCTCTGCACCAATTATATGTTCGACATTTGCCAATTCTAGCAAGTCACCAAGCTCTGTCGCATCCAGTATATAGGGCGCGCGCAGGACTGTTTCCTTGCCAGTTTGTGTATCCTTCACTGTGACAGCAAGGACTTGATCTCCGTCAGTTTCGGCTGCAGTTGGCACATGGTAAAGCAAAATATCAAGCTGTTGACTCGCACGATAGGGAGCAAGCATCTCTTGCATCACAGCAAGCCCAACCCGTGGTTCATGACATAAGCGACTTACATTGCCCTGTCCGGGATTAAAGTTTATTGTGTGGCGAGCTTTCTCTGTTAAGGGATAATTACGCCGATAATATTCACGGACTCCATTTGACCAACGCATATATGATGCAGTTGCCCCTGTGGTATCAATCCAAGGATGTTCATCAGGTGGAACTGCTTGTGATGTTAATTGCCCCCCAATCCAATCCGTTTCTTCAGTCATTATGACTTTTTTACCTAATGTCAACGCCGCGAGTGCTGCACCCACACCACCTGTGCCACCACCAATAATTAAAATATCTGTTTGACGTTCTTTCACAATAATCTCCTGTTTAAATAAATTAAGTTAATCAATATCCAACGCCATGTTCGGCGCACCACACTTCAATTGGATTGTCGCCACCCGATACCTGAAACTCTTGTGTATCATCGATAGGTTCGCCAACAAGAAAACGTTGCATCGGAGACATCTTCTCGATGAGTGTCTCAGCTTGACGACGATAATCTGTTGGGCGCATCCAACTATAGCAATAACCAAACATTACAGCTTTGCGGGTTCGATTTGTTAAGTTTGCTGCGCCTGCATGCCATGTCCGATTCTCGAAAATGACGCAATCACCAGGATTCAATAGAGGTTCGATTGCAGTCATCGGATCGACTTGCCCATTTGGTATTTCAATCGGTTCTTTAAGCTGATTGCTACCTGCTGCCATCATAGTTGCCCCTGTATTGGGTTCACTGAGGTCAGTCAAATAATAGGCAATCTTAAGCGAATGGCGCGGAATCTCGGCATGTCCGAGGTCACGCATAGATAGAAAGTGATCACGATGCCACCCCGGCATACGACTGGTTTCAGGTGAACCTGCCGGATCAGGATGGCGATAGATCAAATGTGTGGTCAATAAACTTAAATTTGGGCTGAGTAACTGCGTGACCAGTGAAAATGTCTTGGGATGTGTCATGAGTGGTAAAAATGTGTCATCCATGGAAACACAATTGCGGAATCCATCATACAGTCCGCCATTACTCTGCTGACGATTCTCTAGATGATCACTGGCAATCAATCGATCTCCAGCTTCGATTAATTGGCTTATAGTCTCACTATCTAGCACATTGCGGACGATAAGATACCCCTCATCGTCAAATTGTGTCTTCTGTTCCTGTGTGACTTTTACAAACTCCATCGTCTGTCCCCTTATTCCAATTTATTGCGCGTAGATCGTAGCGACTTTATTATCTGGCAATGCCTTGACATGAGCGTATAACTTATCCAGCACTTCACCACGCGTCCCCATTAAATCATCAGTATTTTCGACCCCGACTCCGCTTGCCCATTTCTGGATGTCATCAGAGCTTGCAGGTGCATCAAGGTTTGCTTCATAGCTGTCACCAAGGAATCCCCTTAAAGCAAAGAATTGAAGAGCTTCGTAGTGATCATCGTCAGGACTAGCATCTTCATAGTAACTTAACACCGCACCTGCACTCAGCAATCGCCGTTGGACTTCTGGAATGTTAACTTCCCGCACAGATGTCCCATCATCAAGGCTGACACAGACAGCAATGCCTGCCGCCTGACCCAATGCCATCCAACAAGGCTCCATGCGTAAGGTGCTGAACCCAATATGGGTTGCGGAAGCAGGCACAGGGGTTAATAGATTCTCAACCTCTAACGGAACCATGACCCCATACGGAACGCTATAGGGTTTTGACCACACGCCGAAGAAACCATCTAAGTGAGGACGATCTGGCTCACGTTTTAGTACAGCATGAGAATCGAGGTTATAGTGACTGGCTGTGATACTCGTCATATGTTCTTTTGACCCACGTTTCAACCTTGAATCATGTGCGGTAAAGAGATATTCACCTCTAATACGTCGTCCTTCACGCACATAGACCTGACGGGGAAAGTTACCATTTTCTTGATATTCATTGCTGGCAAGCCCCCACAGATTACACTTTTCCCGAAAGTCGGCAGGCAAGTCAGAATCATTCTGTGCAAAATAAAATAACCCCAGAATGTAGTCACGTAGCCGTTTTGCAAACCGATCACGCCAATCCCAACTTGCTGTGGGCCAGGGCCAATTCTCCTCTGGCAAGTCTGTTGAAATGAATGCGGCATGTTGATTATTTGCATCAACTTTTTGATTGGGAATAGTGACCATATTCGTAATCCGCCCGATACCGTCAAACTCCATTGGGTCAGGCGGTCCAGCATTATGTCCTGTCACAACATCCTCAACCAGTGACACATATTCGTCACGGTTGTAAGTCGGTGGTTTTTCAATTGTTGTGGTGTTGGCTTTATCAGTAGTTAACGTTAGACGATAATTGTAAGATTGGATTGCATTATCGCCCTGACCTGTCGAGTAATACGGATCTTCGTCAGCACGCCAGCGTTTATATAATTTGCCTGCGCAAGGTTCATTGTACTCGTCCTTACCTTCGCGTCCGAGCATATATGGTGCGCCAGCAGAAGCGGCAAGATCACCTTCATAGGTTGCGTCAATAAAGACCTGTGCCGAGTATAGTTCAGCTTCGCCAGATTCACGATTGATTATTTTGATTTGTTTGAGCACATTACCATCTTTGATGGCGTTATCAGGTTCGGCATCAAACTGTCTTAGACGAAGCACCGTCAAATATTCGGCATGTTCCTCGATCATCTCGGCTAATACTTTCTCAGCGACATGTGGTTCAAAATGATAACCATCGGAACAATCTATAACCTGTTGTGATTCTTCTCCATATTTGTCGCTATAATATTGTTTGATGCGACCCGTAAATTCAGTAAACAAACCACGTGTTGCACCCCGTGTACCGATATCGGTTGCCCCCAGTCCATTCGCAGGGAGTCCGCCGATATGTGCCGAGCGTTCCAAAATAAGTGCCGTCCGTTGATGGCGTGCAATGGCAATCCCCGCCATAATGCCCCCCGGTGTTCCCCCAACAATGACAGCATCATATTGAAATGCACTATTTGTATTATTCGTCATATCTAAGTTCCTTTGAGACCTCAATAAATAACTATTCTTTAAGTGTCAGATACACAATGACTCTCATCCTGTGGTTTTCAGCCAGTTGACCAGATAATCGTAACCACCCACCAAAGTGACTGACTTTACAAAACGCAACATCATCGGTTTGGGCTGGAAGTAACGCTACACTCCCTTCATCAACCCAGTGCATCCCATCGGGTGAAATCTGTACCCTTGCCTGACTAGCATGAGTGCCTTCTATATCTAAAGCTCGGATAAAGAAAATTGCTTCACTTGCCCATGCCGCTTCATAAGGTTCAGTCGCAAACACTCCCGACCACTGCACATTGCGTTCAACAACCGCAGTATAACTTCGTCTGACCGCCATGATTAAAAGTCCCCCGACAATAATACCGAATCCAGATACAAAAATGCGCGTTTATCTTGATTGGTCTCAACCCAAAATGCAGTGTTCAACATACAATTCAAATTTGGCATAGCGGGGATGGCGATATATTTTAGTGGGTCACCGTCATATACTCGATCATTGCACTGGAAGCTCAGGAATCGACGTTCAGATAAATCCACATTGATTTTGAGATAATGCCAATTCATCTTGGTCGCAATTTCGTTGTAGGCGAGTGTCTGCGGTTCAAAATCAACATTTCCCCAATTTTCTGACCCAAGATGAAAATGAGAAACGGTCTCTCCAGAATCACCAATCTTATGGAATGGACGCGTTTCGCCTTTGACTTGCCAGCGATTTATCATGTCGTCATCAACAGCGTTTAGATAGCGCAGGTGTGGCATCCAACGATACTCGGCATTCATACCATCTTGTAGGTCAAATAACACACCAAATGCCCTGACATCATTCAATGATAAGCGAAGTTCACTGGCTTCTGGTTTGAATGTGAAATAACATTCGAGTTGAATGTGACCCCGTCGCCGAAATGTCTGACGTTTGATACTAGTAGCAATCGATCCTGCTTTTGCCCGACTGCTTAGTTTAAGGGCGTATGTCCCCTCCATTGAACCAGCAGTACCTGTATCCCACATCGTCAGATTACTGAGCATGGGTGGACGCATATCTCGATATTCTGGCAACATTGAATCGAGGGAGTGTTCATAATTCCCGATTAATTCAGACCATCCATGGATGCCTTCATCAAAATCATCATAAAAAATGATTCGTTCTAATGGATCAAATCGACTCAAGCGCGTGTCAATGTGGTGCATATAATAAATCCTGTTTTAAATAATTTACTAAATTATACTGAAACGCCTGTTATTAAAGGGTTTATTGAATAACTTGACAGATTAAAATATTAGTTGTAAATTAATTACACGCGCTACCTAACGCGCGTTAATGATCTTAGTATATCTTGATTTTTGACGAGATGCAACATTTTGAAGGCAATATTTTGATGAGACGACCAACACAAAAAGACGTTGCTGAACGCGCAGGTGTATCCCGCGGGACAGTTTCTATGGTGCTAAACGAGCGCACTAATGGACGTGTCCCGATTAGTGAGGAAACCCGTCAGCGTGTATTAGAAGCTGCCGCAGAAATTGGATATGCACCCAACCCAGTCGCTCAAATGCTGGCAAAAGGGCAGAATCATATTGTGGGTGTGTTTGTCTATGCGGATGTATTCCCCTATGAGAATACAGACTACTTCTTCCCCTATCTCAGTGGCATACAACATGCTGCCATCCGTCAAAACTACAATGTCTTGCTCTTTACACAGAATCATTATCAGGAGGGTAAACCCCAAGTTTACGAGAAATCTATGAATACCTTAAGGTTGGCTGATGGGTGCATCTTTATGGGTGCGAATACCAACCGTGAGGAATTGGCACGTTTACAAGACGAAGGGTATCCATTTGTCTATGTTGGACGACGCGAAATTCCAAATCATGAAATTAACTGGGTCATTAATGATTACCGTACAGGTACGATTCAAGCGATGCAATACTTGATTGATCTGGGACATCGTCATTTTGGATTTGTGGCAAACATGATTCATCTAGAGCCACAAAAAGATAAACTCCAAGGTTGTAATGCTGTTCTTGAGCAATATCCAGATGCTGA
>CAYGTY010000185.1:0-5410 GCA_964352825.1 uncultured Anaerolineaceae bacterium | reverse complement strand
CAATTGATTAATGGTGATATTGATACACCACAACAAATCATGATGCCCGCTGACTTTGTCGTTGGCGGAACAACCGGACCATGTCCGACTTAAATTTGTGTAGTATTGGCTGATTGTAGCCATTTTTATCAAAAATATTTTTAGTTGGAGAAGAAACATGAAAATTTCACTTTTTGTCCGCCTTTCTATTGTTATGGGTATGCTCCTTTCAATCGGTCTTGTGCCATCAGCTGCACAGGATTGTGATGGAGATGTTATTACTCTTGAATTTATGAACTGGTGGGGTGCTGCGCGCGAAGCCCTAATGGATGATGTAATCGCTGGATTTGAAGCAGAGAATCCCTGCATTGATGTTGTGAACCAGGTTCAACCATGGGATAATCGTGCAGAACTCCTAGCAACTGCCGCCGCAAGTAGCAACCCACCTGGTATCATCATGACAACACGTCCAGAAACCTATCAATTTGCGATTCAAGGTTTAATTAGCCCGATTACCGCTTATGTAGACGCAGCTGCTGTTGACTTGAGTGTTTTCTACGACGGCGAAATTGGTATCCAATATTGGAATGGTGAACTTTATGGGTTACCAATGCCAACTGCTGGTGGTCTGACAAGTATGTGGATGTACAACAAAGCAATGATGGAAGAAGCTGGATTCGATCCAGAATCACCACCGCAAACATGGCAAGAGCTAGAAGAACTCGCCAGCGCAATGACTGTCGCAGACGCAATCGGTATTGAGTTGATGGTCGCACCTGTCGCTGAAGGTGCCAATCTTGACGAAGCATTTGTCTCATGGTTATACACCAATAACGGACAATATGTATCTGATGATGGTCGTACCCTCATGTTTAATAGTGAAGAGGGGCTTGAGACACTCGAATGGATGATTAGCTTTGTCAACGATATCAATGGCGGTATCGAAAATATCACCGACTTCGACCAAGATACATCCTTCCCTGAAGGTGACCATCCATTCTATGATGATCAAATGGTGATGTTCCCCGGTAACACCTCCATGTTTGGACATTACGAGACAAATGCACCCGACAAATTCGCTGATCCATCAGCTTGGGGTGTGATGTTACGTCCTTACAATGGTGACAATCCTGATGCGACACATGCAGGCGTGACTGGCTATGGTTTCAGTGGTGGTTGGGCTTACACAATTCCGACTGTTCACCCACAAGAAATTAAAGATGCAGCTTACAAGTTTGCTGAATATCTAGGGACAAACGAAGCTGGTGGTTGTTCATTCCTATTCGCCCAAAGCCGTCCGTCACCAATCCGCGCATGTAACGAAAACGAAGCCTACTTTGAAGCAAACCCACACTGGGGTAATGTTCTCGATGCGCTTGCGACGGATGTACCTGTAGCCATTACACCCGTACAAGGTCAAATTGCAGAGATTCTCAATAATAATGTCGAAGAAGCCTTCTTCGGTGTAAAGACCGCTGAAGAAGCATTAGCTGATGCACAAGCTGAAGGTCAAGCTCTCCTTGATGAATTCTGGAGTGATTTTGATGCAACCCAGTAATCAGGCTTCCACAGCACTGAATACAACAGAAAGTCGAACCTCTTTGGGGGTTCGGCTCTCTGAATTCTGGTTCAAAAATCGTGGGCTAATTGGCTTGCTGTTCATCCTGCCATGGTTCATTGGATTCGTTATCTTTGATTTAATGCCTTTTGTATACAACTTATATCTGAGCTTTACTGATTATCAGATTGGCACTGTGGGTACGCCTCCGTGGATTGGCCTCGAGAATTACGTCAAGATTTTTACCGAAGATAAGCTATTTGCAAAGAGCCTCGGCAATACACTCTATTATCTCGCATTAAGTGTACCCCTGCGCTTGCTTCTCGCATTTGTTATCGCGCTGATACTCAATTTACGGGTACGTGGTATGCAGATTTATCGGACGCTGTTCTACGTGCCATCTGTTGTGCCACTTGTCGCAGCGACTGTTATCTTTGCTGGACTGCTCAATACACGCTATGGCATGTTTAATCAAGTTTTTATTATGGTTGGGCTAGATCCCGTGCGCTGGTTATCATCACCTGAATGGATTAAACCATCGCTGGTTATCCTCAGTTTGTGGGGCTTTGGCGCACAGATGATTATCTTTCTGGCAGGTTTGCAAAGTATTCCATCTGACCTTTATGAAGCGGTTTCAATTGACGGTGGGAATGCATGGCATCGACTTCGGAACGTGACGATTCCTCTTATGACACCAACGATTTTCTTTAATTTATTGATCGGTGTCATTAATGCGTTTCAGGTTTTTGCACAGGTGTTTATTATGGTGGATACCGACGGTGGACCATTACAATCGGGCTTGCTCTATATGTTGCATGTCTATAACAAAGCCTTCCGCGATTTTGAATTTGGTTATTCAGCAGCGCTATCGGTCATTTTGTTTGCAATCATCTTTGTCCTGACCCTCATTCTTGTCTATACATCAAACCGCTGGGTTTTTTATGGTGATGGTGATGACAACTAAACTTAACCTACGCCATAATATTAATTTATTGAAGAGATACTTATGATTCAAAGTCCAACGAGAAAATTCTTACAAAATGTATTTTTCTATACGGTTTTGACACTTGGTGCAATTGTCATGATGGTACCATTATTATGGACAGTCTCAACATCGCTCAAAACAGCGGATAAGGTTTCTATCCGTCAACTTGAACTGATTCCAGATCCAGTGCGCTTCGAAAATTATGTTGATATTTTCGAGATTCGTCCCGTAATCCAATACACAATCAACACACTCATTATCGTCGCCGCATCTATTTTTGGCGCATTGATACCCTGTGCATTGGCGGGTTTTGCTTTCGCACGGATACCCTTCCCAGGACGCAAGCTTCTGTTTGGTATCCTGCTAGCGACAATGATGTTGCCTTATGTCGTCAGGATTATCCCGCTGTTTATCTTCTTTGATGAAATTGGCTGGACGCGGACATTTGGACCACTTATTTTACCGCGTATCTTAGGTCATAATGCGTTTTACATATTCTTATATCGCCAGTTCTTTCGTGGGATTCCCAACGATATTTATGACGCTGCACGTATTGATGGATGTACAGAGTTAGGTGTCTGGTGGCGTATCTTTATGCCAATATCAGTGCCTGTCGTTGCAGCAGTCTCCATATTTGCATTTGAATTTGCATGGAACGATTTTCTCAATCCCTTGATTTATCTTGGTTCCAATCAAGAATTGTGGACATTATCTCTTGGCTTGAATGCGTTGAAGGGATTCGAAGGATCAGACAGTAGTCTCAATATGGTGATGACATTCTCCATGCTAATGATTATGCCAATGCTAGTTGTGTTCTACTTCGGTCAGAAATATTTAATCTCTGGTGTAACCGCTAGTGGCAGTCTAAAAGGTTAGCTAAAATATGGATAACGAGAAACCAAATATCATCTATATTGTGCTAGATCAATGGCGTGGGGATTGCCTCGGCATCGCAGATAGTTCTCATCCCGTCATGACCCCACATATCGATCAGGTTGCATATGAAGGTATCTGGTGCCAGCGTGCTTATGCGGATTGTCCACTGTGTATGCCACAGCGCGCTACCATGTTGACAGGTTACACAGGGAGTCAGCATGGTTTAGTTACAAATAACATGGAAGGACCTCGCACACCGATAGACTTAGAGAAGAGCTTACCCTATCGCCTCACCCGCGAGGCAGGGTATCAGACCAAAGCGATCGGCAAAATGCACTTCTATCCAGAACGAGCGCGCTTTGGTTTTGAGCATATCACGTTACATCCCAATGATTATGTTAACTTTCTGGAAGATAATGGGTATGGTGGGTTTTATCGCGGTCATGGTTTAGGTGGGAATGAAGTCTATCCAGCTGTCAGTTCTGCCCCTGAACGTTTTACCCATACGCACTGGATCGTTGATGAGGGTATCAAATTCTTATCCCAGCGTGATCCTGATAATCCATTTATGTTGTGGATGATTTTTGAAGCACCTCATAGTCCATTTGATCCACCCGAACCTTTTGATCGATTCTATGATGATTTCGAGATTCCAGAGGCAGTAAATGGAGATTGGGTAGATACAGAGCATGATCCGATCACATTTCAACAAAGCCGCATTCGTACCAAGGCAGATCGTATCACACCAGAAATCCTCAGAAAAACACGTCGTCATTATTATGGACAGGTAACCCATATTGATTATCAATTGGGTAGGTTATTAGGTGAACTCAAGAGCAAAGGTCTATATGATAATACAGTTATTGTAATTACATCTGACCATGGTGAACATCTAGGCGATCATAATCTATATGCCAAATATACATTTCTTGAATCTTCAGCCCGTGTGCCGATTATTATAAAACTTCCCAAATGGCATGGCATAGCTAATCAACGCGAGACTCGTCCGATGTTGACCGCTGATATTGTACCGACCCTTATGGAATTAGCGGGTTTAACGCCGCATGATGACATGGACGGTTTATCATTATTCAATTTGCCAGAAGGTCGCATCATTTTTGGCGAAACACCGTCATCGGTGTTCGCTACCGACGGACAATACAAGTACATCTATTATATGGTTGGCGGTGTCGAACAGCTCTTTGATATGTCAAATGATACAGATGACTCTCATAACCTTGCCTCAAATTCAACATTCCAACCTCACGCCATTAGATTGAAGACGGCATTGATTGCTTACATGCTAAAAAACAATCGTCCAGCCGTCAAAGATAACGTGCTGGTCAAACAAGAGGCTACACTAGACATCGATACACTACGAGGCACAAATACCGCCGCTTGGCGTGGTCCGTTGCGATATGGGCAAGGCTACGGTAGCTAAAGAAATTATCAATTGAATAAGTGCTGAATCTCAGGCATAAACACGATATTTGTCTGAGTTATTTTCTCCCCTATCCAATAGATGTTCCATCCGCGTCTCATCCACTGAACAGGTATACCCTGTTTCAGTAGCTTGCGAGCAATCGCTTGAATCGGTGGGTAACGTCTTCCTGTCGCATCTTGTAGAAAGCAATATTGAATCGTAATCCCTGCACGTAGAGCAAGTTCTTTAGGCGGTATCTGATAGATGTTATCGGGCATGATGTCTGTCGTGTAGAGTATTTGTTTGCACTGAATCCCGTCAAGTTTAATGTATCGCTGGAGTGTGCGAACACAGATGCTCAGTCGATCTGCTAGCCATGTCTGACTGTACTTACCAGCCCGTCTTCGGATCAGTTCACGGTTAAGTGCTGAGCGATAGGTTTTCACGGATTGAATGTCCTCAAGTGTGATTGGATCTGCACCTTTGCTTTTGACGTTGAATAAATTAAGCAGTCGTCCAATTGTTGGGATGATGTATTCCTGCGGTGGTCGATGATTTGGACTTTTGTCCCGTTTTGTCGTAGGAACAA
>CAYGTY010000184.1:0-12202 GCA_964352825.1 uncultured Anaerolineaceae bacterium | reverse complement strand
TTGGGTCAGAGACACAATCCCAATGACTGTAATTCTTCGGTTTGAGTCTGTAATATGTAATAATACCGTCGATAAGCTATACACCTTCGATTAAAAGGGTAAATAGTTTGTAAAATTTATGTACGATATTTGTCGTCTATGCTTGAGTTTGACTTTATGTATCGTTGCAAAGGGCAATAGTTAAGTAAATAATTTATTTACACTATAAGTTGAAATTTGGGTTTCTGAATCATTGACAGCGACGTTTGCAACGTGATTTATCACACTGATGTTTATTGAATGAAAGTAGTAGTCATTGATAGATTGATTCAATGCGACAAACGACTTTATGGGTATGGATAATCCTGTCCCCAATGCTTTAATATACGCTTCTTTACGTGTCCAAATCTCAAAAAATAACTGCATTGGATCGGAGCTATTCTGATAAGCGATGCGCTCTCTATGAGATAATACTTGATTCAGTAAGGCATCTGTTATTATACTGTTGTCGACTCTCTCAATATCAATACCTATGGATAATTTGTCAGTAAATGCTAAGATTCCAGCATCTTGTGTATACGAGATATTGAATGAAATCCCCTCAACAAAGGGCTTTCCATAAAGATTGAAAGTGAATTTAATTACTTTTGGATCACATCTTAAATAATGCCCCAATATACACCTCAGCACCCCGTGTATGATGACATAAGCGCGACGGTCACGCGCAAAATGAAAATGATTTGCCCGATTTTTCTCATCAACGGATAGTTGATGAGATAACATCGCTTCGAGCCTATTAACTTCATCAAAAACAACTTCCCATAATTGAATGTTATGAATAGATAATTCATCAAGTAACATTGTTAAGTTACTCCTATATTGAGAATCGCAATTAGGCTTTTTAGTATAGTATGGATCATTACCCAATATGTAAACTTGACAGAACGAAAATATGCTGGGATGCTAATGATTCTATTCATTTTAATTATCATTATATATTTGCAAATCAATCATAAAGGACATTATATGTATCGTATCCTAATTCTTTTGACTGTGCTGACTATGATTTTACCCTCAAGCTTTGCACAAGATGAACCCGATAAAGTCAAAATTCAAATTCTACCATTCTTGGTATTCGCGCCCTATTATATCGCGGACGCGGAAGGGTATTATGATGAGTATAATATTGACCTAGAGATTGTGGAATTTGATAACTCCGCCTCTGCGGTACCAGCACTCATTCAAGGTGAGTTAGATGTTATGCTTGGTTATCTGAATTTTGGCGCAGTTAATGCACTTGATCGAGGCGCGAATCTCAAAATCGTGGCGGGACTTGCTTACGATAAGGATGATCCAAGCTGTGAAGGCAGTGGATTCTTTATATCTAATCAAATGGCAGAGAGTATTCAATCACCACAGGATTTAGAGGGACGGACTGTTTATCTGCAAGCGGGTATACCGGAATATTATCTTGATGTATTGTTACAAGAAGCCGATTTAACAATTAAGGATGTTGTGCTTGATTATGTCCCACCGTCGGCGCGTTTTGAAGGTTTATTATCAGGGAGTATCGAATTTACGCAACTAAATGAACCTTGGTATACTCGTGTCTTGTTAAATGAAGCAGGACAAGAGTTTGCAGATTTAGAAGACATTATTCCAGATGCTGTTTTTTCTTTGGTTACATTTAGTGAAAGCATGTTAGAACGCGAAGATGTTGCCACGCGCTTTTTGATTGCTACACAAAAAGGGATGCAGAAATATTCTGAGGGACCCACAGAAGAAAACCTCGACATCGTTGCAGAATTTACAGGTTTAGATCGTGAATTGTTGGAACAAGTCTGTTGGAGAGGTGTATCACTAGTAGGTGAAGGCATTACTGATAATTTAGATCCCTATTTACAATGGGCATTAGAGCGTGAATTTATTGATGCGATTCCAGAAGTTGATACCTATTTTGATGGCACATTTATGGAAGCCATCAATGAAGCGATGTCAACTCAAGCTGAAGAAGCGGACGACGAATAAGTGATGAGCCTGTCATGTCATGGAATCAGTAAAGTCTTTCACACAGATAGTCAAGATGAGGCGGACTTATTAGTCTTAGAAGACATAAGCTTGACCCTCGAAGCGAATGAGTTTGTCTGCATTGTGGGACCCAGTGGTTGTGGTAAGAGTACACTCTTAAGAATAATCATGGGGATCGAAAAGGCAAGCGCCGGTGAACTTTACTTTGCAGCACAATCATCCAAAGATTTACCGCAGATTGTAATGGTTTTCCAACAGCACAATGTCTATCCGTGGCTGAATGTATTAGATAATGTGCTATTTGGAATACAAACGCCAAAATTATCGCGATCAGAAAAACTTGAGCGTGCGATGGATGCCATTCACAAGGTAAAGCTTGATAACTTTGAACACTATTATCCCTCTCAATTATCCGGTGGGATGCGTCAGAGGGTCGGGATTGCTCGTGCTTTTGCAGCGGATGCGGATATTTTGTTAATGGATGAGCCCTTTGGTGCGTTAGATGCACAGACAAAGCTTGTGCTTCAACAAGAACTTTTAAACATATGGCAACAAGATAAAAAAACTGTTCTTTATGTCACCCATGATATTGATGAAGCTATTTTGCTGGCAGATCGTATCGTTGTGATGAGTCATCGCCCCGGAAACATTCAAGCCATTTTACCTGTCAATATCATGCGCCCTAGAATGCCGCGTGATATTGATGCACCCGAATTAAGAGAAATGCGTTGGGACATATGGAATATGCTGAAAATAAGTTAGCCACAGGCAAAAAACAAACTCGTATACATCAATATTTTATACAGTGGCGCACCTCGATTATATTAATTGTGGTCTCAATTTTATTTTTGTTGTGGTGGGAATACGCGGCATCTCATGAGATGATTTCAAGATTATTCTTTCCAGCGCCAAGCACTAGCGCCAATGTTATTGCGGAATGGTTTTCCAAAGGTGAAATTGTTGTTATTCTAGTGCCGAGTTTGCTCCGCTTATACATTGGCTTTACAATTGGAGCAGGGCTAGGTGTCATTCTTGGCTTCGTATTTGGGATCATTCCTATATTGCGAGAAATTGCGAACCCGATTATTGCATTTGTTCATCCCATTCCGAAGATCGCTATCCTGCCTTTGATATTTATCATCTTTGGCTTTGGCGAACAATCAAGAGTGATAGTTATCGGATTGTCGGCATTTTTCCCTGCAATTATTAATACACAAACAGGTGTGCGTCAGATAGAATCAACTTATCTAGCTGTTGCAAAAATTTATAAAGCGTCTTGGTGGGTTATCTTCTCGAAAGTCCTACTACCCGCAAGTATGCCCTATATTGTTACGGGCTTGCGAATTGCATTTAATACCGCATTTACTGTCACTGTGAGTGTAGAGTTGGTGGCTGCTAGAGATGGGCTTGGACGCACCCTATGGATAGCATGGGAAACCTTACGGACAGAAGATATTTATGCAGGCTTATTGCTCATTGGTGTATTGAGTTTAGGGAATAATCTTATTCTTAGCATGATTGAGTCCTACCTGCTTCGTTGGCAAATGAACGATTAAGCAATTATTGCAATTGCTAGATTTTTGAATGAAGGGAAGGAACGAGCTATGGAAAATGAAAAAAGGCTCTCTATTATTGTCAATGAATCTACAAACCGGTCAGTACATCGCGCATTTGAGGATATTGCAGATCAACAGCCCGATTCCTTTGCCCTTATCGGACGCTCTGGAGATTATACTTATCAACAAATCGACCAGGCGGCCAATCATATTGCCAAAAAACTGTTATCCAACGGCGCACAAAAATTTGTCGTCACGATGATTGAAGATGCTTTCCATGCGATCACGACATTTTTAGGCATTAGCAAAGCTGGCTTTATCTGGATACCTGTATATGCTCAATTACCACCACCTGTTCTGAAAGAATATATCGGGAGTTACCCAGACTCTGTAATTGCTATGGATAGCAAATATAGTGCAGTTGCAAATCAGCTAGGCTTTCCGACGATTGCTATTGATGATATTGACTGGACTGAGCCAATTGATCGGATTAGTGCGGATACTGACCCAGACAGTTTATTTGGTATCTTCCCGACTTCAGGTACAACAGGAATCCCAAAAGGTGTCATCCGTAAACATCGAGACCAAATTAGCCGAACCTTTTCTAGTCGAGATGCATTCAGTTTTCAAAGTGGTGATCGTTTCTTGTTTATAACGTCATTTGCATTTGGCTCTGCTATTTCAATTTCGATGAATTGCTTGCTAGTCGGGGCGGAAATACACCTTCCTGATCCGCTAAAACAAGGACAATCAGGTCTCATCAATTGGATTGTTCAAAACCAAATTGACTATATAAACTTTATGCCAAGTACCTTCCGATACTTGTTTGTAGATACCAGTCAATCCTTTCCTGATGTCAAAGGCGTTATTGTCGGTGGAGAGCCTGCTCTTGCCAGTGATCTTGAAATCTTTAAACGTGTTTTTGAAAAAGGAACACAGCTTGTCAATGTCTATGCTGGCACGGAATTTGGCACATCAAGTTATTTCCTAGCCGATCATGATACGGTTCTAAGTACAGCAACTATCCCCGTTGGGAAAGCATTTGATAACTTTGATGTCATAGTCGAAGACAAAGATCATAAGCCCATCGTTGGAGAAGTGGGAGAGATTGTGATTACAACTCGCGAAATTACATCTGGCTATTGGAAAATGCCTGACTTATCGGCAGAAAAATTCCAAGTTGTTGAACCCGCAAGTGGTGGTGATCCGAGACCTATACAAATTTATCGTTCTGGTGATTTGGGCTTGATGCAGTCTGATGGTAATCTTGTTCATATGGGACGCGCAGATTATCAAGTTAAGATAAGAGGTTTTCGTGTCGAAATTTCCGCAATTGAGAATCGCCTTTTCTCGCATCCGAGCATAAAACAAGCCGTTGTCCAACCTTATGATTTTGATAGTGACAAACAATTAGTCGCCTTTATTGAATTTTATCCAAACGAGAATCCGCCATCCATCAGCCAAATACGTCAATATCTCGCAAAAGAACTCCCCAATTATAGTATTCCAACGCACTATACTTTTATGGAAAAAATTCCTGTTCTCACCAATGGTAAAATTAACCGCCGTGAACTCCCAGATCCAACAGTGGAAATCAAAACAGACTCTGTTATATCTGCACCGCCGACGACCCATACCGAAAAAACACTGGCGACTATATGGACTAAAGTGCTAAAAATAAACGGGGGAATTAGCAAGCACGACGATATTTTTGGCATGGGAGGAACATCGCTTAAAGCGACAATATTTATCGCTGAGGTAAATAGTCAACTGGGCAAAGTCTTAACCGCCGAGCAAATCTACCGTAACCCAACGATTGCCCAATTAGCGAGTTTACTCGACACGGATTCACAGACAACAAATATATCAGGCAATGATGAAGACAAAACACGTCGTATTGTTCCCTTACAAGTTTATGGTGATAAAAATCCAATCTTCTGTATTCCGGGAAGTGTCGGTAATCCCTTGATGTTTCAACCTCTTGCCCAGCATTTCATACCTGATTTCCCAGTATATGCCCTACAACCTAGAGGTAGTGACGGGCAACAATTACCTTTAGATAATATCTATGAATGGGCAAATTATTATGTCGAAGCCCTTCTCGCATTTGATATTAAACAACCCTTTCATTTGCTAGGACATTCTGGCGGAGGCATTATCGCTTACGAAGTTGCTCAACAATTGAAGGCACATGATATTGAAGTTAAATCAGTGATCTTCGGAGATTCTCATTTCCCGGGATTTGGTAATCGTAATAAGATCGATTCTATCGAAAATCGGATCGCGGCAAAACACTTCTTATTTAATAGCTATCGTCGGATTAAACGGGTTGTCATTCCTTCGAGCCGTAACGTACCACTTTATGTTACGACCAGCGTAAAAGAAATCCGTGACCGCTTATATCGGTATCATCACATTGCATTGCGTGATTATCAACCTCAACCCTATGACGGCGATTTAGTTTATTTATTCGCAAAAATATCAGCAAGAAGAACACCAGAACAGAGGCTATTATTTGCAGATAAGTGGCGTGAGGTTGCGAGTGGTAATTTTAAAGTGATCGAATTTGATGCCCCCCACGAGTTGATGACCGAACCTTATATCACAGCCGTAGCACAGGAACTCAAACAAATCATCCTAGCATCAGCCCATCAAGCCGTAAGCATCTAATGATGGATTTGGGATAGAGATGAAAATTCTTCTAATTAATGATTTTGGAAGTTTACAGGGGGGTGCTGAAGTACAGATTGTCGCCTTACGCAATGGTTTACGCGAGCGTGGACATGATGCGCGTTTGTTTACGACAAGAGCCAGCAATGTTAATTTACCGATTCTATCGGATTATCAATGTTTTGGCACAACATCAAGCTTACGTACAGTCACACAGGTTGCCAATCTATCAGCTTATAAAACTTTGCGGGTGATTCTACACGATTTTAACCCTGATCTTGTTCATATCCGTGTTATGCTGTGGCAAATATCACCGATTATTTTGTCTTTGCTGTCCGATTATCCGACAATATTTAATGTCGCAGACTACAAAACGCATTGCCCTCGTGCCAAGAAAATTCTACCTGATGGCAGAGCATGTAAAGATCAAGCAGGTGTCGCATGTCTAAAAAATCGTTGCTTCTCATCTATTCCTCAATGGGGCTTCGAGATGATGCAACAGAGTCTCTGGCAACATTATCAAAGCGCAGTAAATTGTGTGGTTGCCCAAAGTGATGGCTCACGGGTCTATCTTGAGGAACTTGGATTACATGTTGATACTGTCATTCATAATGGTGTAGTCGATAAACCACAACGCCCTTCCCTCACATCACGGCCGACAGTTGCTTATACGGGTCGCTTATCATGGGAAAAGGGATTAACCACACTTGCACACGCTTTTCAGCAAACACTGCAAAAAAATCCTCATGTACAGTTACTTGTGATTGGTAGCGGAACAGATAAAAGATCATTGCAACAGCTATTTGATAAACTCAACATAAAAGACAATACTACGCTAATCGATCATATTGATCCGTCTGAGCTAGATCATTATTTATCAGAGGCATGGCTACAAGTTGTACCCTCTATCTGGCAAGAACCCTTCCCGAATGTTGCAACAGAAGCCATGATGCGTGGAACGGCGATTGTAGCAAGCCGTATCGGTGGTTTACAAGATATTGTAGAACAGGATGTTACGGGCTATCTTGTTGATACGGGAGATGCCAGTGCCTTATCTGAGGCAATCACAAAACTTCTAAGCAATCGTGAACGTGCCGAAACAATGGGTCAAAAGGCTAGAGATCGTGCTTTAACCCATTTCCCAATGAGCCGTACTATTGACAATTTTGAAGCACTCTATAACGAAGTCATATTATGAAATTTTCTGTGATTATCCCAACATACAATCGACCTCTGTATTTAAAACACTGTCTGGAAGCATTATCCCGATTAGACTTTCCTAGACATAAATTCGAGGTGATTGTCGCTAATGATGGTTCTGATATGAGTCTTGATGAGATTGTTAAGCCTTATTTAGCCTCATTGGATTTGCGCCTCGTCAATCTTATGCATGGAGGAGTGGCTCATGCACGAAATCGTGGAGTATCTCATGCACAGGGAGACTATGTTGTCTTTGTTGACGATGATTGTCGCTGTTATCCTGATTGGTTAAAAACAATTGAACACTATTTAGATGAGACCCCCAACGCGATGGTGGGTGGTCGTCTTATCAATATGCTGGTGAATAATAGCTATTCTGTCCTGAGTCAGCATATTCTGGATATGGTTTACACACACTATAACCCTGACCCCGATCAAGCGACCTTTTTAGCAGGCGCAAATCTAGCGATGTCACGCAAACAGTATCTTGCGATTGGTGGTTGTGATGAGGTCTTCCCGCCCTATGGTGGAGAAGATCGTGATTTATGTGACCGATGGCGAAGCGCAGGCAATCCAATCCGTTTTGCACCCTCAGCGATGTTATATCATTCGCATCCGCTGAATCTCATGTCTTTTATGTGGATGTATTATTCGTATGGACGAGGGGCTTATGTGTTTCATCACTTACGTGGAAAGCGGGGAACAGGTAGCCGAAAAATTGAACAAAAATTTTATACAAGCTTATCCAATTTGTTGCAACCGACGAGACAAACCTCCTATCTATTGACCAAGCTTAAATACATGATGTTGATCATTATCTGGCAAATGGCGAATCTAAGCGGTTATGTGCATGAATGGTGGAAGTGGCGTAATAAAAAAGACCCGCTGACCTCAAACTTAACTATTTTATCAAGTGATGAACCACATGGATAAAAGTAGCATCAAGCTCCCTAACCTCATTATCATTGGCGCACAAAAATGTGGAACAAGTGCCCTCCATTATTATCTGAGCTTACATCCTGAGGTCTATATGCCTTCTGCCAAAGAACTCCATTTTTTTGAGGCAGAGGAAAATTGGAACAAAGGTCAGGCATGGTATGCTTCACATTTTAAATCCGTCAAGAATCATCATAAAATTTATGGGGAAACGACACCTGCCTATAGTCGTTTTCCGGTCTTTAAAGGGGTTGCCCAACGCATATACGACTTGATACCTAATGCAAAACTGATCTATCTCGTCCGCGACCCGATTGAGCGCATCATTGCCCATTATCAAATGGAAGTGGCAAAACAACGCGAAACACGCACAATCAATGAAGTACTCACAGATTTGGATGATAACTCCTACATTATCCCTAGTTGCTATGCCTTACAATTAGAACAATATCTAGCATACTTTCCGATGGAACAAATTTTAATTGTGTCGCAATCCGCTTTATATAATCAGCGACGCTCAACACTTCAAAAAGTATTCGAGTTTCTGGGGGTTAATTCATCATTTTATGGGTGGCGGTATCGTAGGAAAATCAACCCTGCAACCAACAATCGATACAAAACAAAAGCTGGGATGTGGCTAGATCAACAAGCATTGACTCAGATGCTGTATAAACTTCCACCAAAGCTCAGCCATATGTCATTACAAGCCCTTTTTTATCCCTTCTCACGTCCCGTAGAAAAGCCAAGTATAGATGCACCTCTACGCGAAAAATTATCAGCCTACCTAAAAGATGATGTCAATCGTTTTCGGCAGTTAACACAAGAAGAATTTTCCGACTGGAGTCTATAATCACGGTGCAGATAAACCCTAGTCTATTGGCGAATGACGATCTAAAACCCCCTATTTTTATCGGAGGGATGCAACGGAGTGGTACATCATTGATGCGCGCGATTATTGACTCGCATCCTGATGTGGCAGTCTTAGAAGTCGATATTCCAATTTGGTCAGTGTATTATGAGAAATTTGCACTGCTCGATCTGAATCATTATCCAAATCGCTACCTGTTGCTGATCGACATGCTCTCAAATCCTAAACTAAAAACATTGACACCGCGAATCAACGACAAGGCTTTGATTGATGCACTGCACATTAAGCAAGCTTATTCGTTTTGTACAATCATCCAACTTATCATGGAGCACTATGCTAGACAGCGTGGGAAAACGCGATGGTCAATTAAGATGCCACAGAGCGAATTCTATGTAAAGCGCATCTTTGATTGCTTTCCATCAGCGACTATGGTGCAAGTCATACGTGACCCTCGCGATGTAGCAAGTTCATTCAAACAACGCGGTTGGAAATATAATATCTGGAATCATCGTGCAGAATGGGGAGATTCGGTTCGTCTCGCTTATCAGAATGAAGAACAATACGAAGGCTATATCAAAGTTTTCTATGAAGATTTAGTCAGCGAACCAGAAGCTATTATCAAGCAAGTTTGCGCTATTATTGTGCTTGATTATCACCCCGATATGCTGACATTGGGTAAATTCGCCTCACAGATTAACCAGAGTTCTAGCTTTGGCGATATGATAAGTTCAAGCGATAAAAAAAATAAGATCACATCATCAGCCATTGGTCGATTTCATGATCAACTCAGCCACGCTGAAATTCAACAATACGATAAGACCATTCAATTGCTGGCGACTAAAACAAGCTATCAAGCAACAGAACTGAGCAGTCGGATAAGTTTTCAGATGATGATTGGCGCATTGCAACGAGGTATCAAACAGAACATTCCCTATGTTTTTTGGATGGTCAAAAAAGTTCAATATCGCGCTTATTATTGGCGTAAATATATCGCCTACATTTTATTTAAACCCCAAGATTAATTCACTTTAAGGCAAGTAATATGAGTGATAGGCTCAGAGACAAAATAGATTCTAACATCTTGCTATCCAGATTAGGCAAGTATAAATTTTTGCTCACCTTACTATTAAGCCTGTCCTTTCTGACGGGACTTGTCGATGGGGTGTCGATAACCTTGTTTGTACCCTTACTCGGTAGCTTACAACAAGTTGATAATTACGATCAATTTCCTGTATTTTTAAGAAATATTACCCAATTTTTTACTAGCTTTCCCTTTGAGCAACAAATCTTATATCTTGTCAGTATCCTCGTGGGTATCCTAGTCATCAAAAATATTTTCATGGCTATCTCGATCCATATTGGCTATCGTTTAACCTCACGTCTCATCGCCGATTTACGTACACAAGCCGTCAAATTATTGCTTACAGTAGATGTCGCCTATTACAACCGAACTCAAATAGGGGAACTCATCGACAATATCCTATCAAGTACACATCGGACAGAAGTTGTTGTTAAAAGTACGACAGAACTCCTCATTAATATTATTCTATTCATCTTTCTACTGGGGTTGATGTTCGTTCTGGCATGGGAACTAACGCTTGTGACCCTCTTTTGCTCGATATTTATTCTATTGGTCTTCTCGTGGTATACAGGGAAGATGGCAAAACTATCTAAACAGGAACTTCATCATCGTATAGGATTGTCTAGCCAACTTGCAGAAAATATATCAGGTATTTTTGTCATCAAGTATTTTTCCAAGGAAAAACAACAATTAGCCAAGCTCCAAAATCGAATTGAGGCAAACAGTTATTATCATCTCTGGCAACAGACCGGCACATCATTAATTAGTAACCTCAGCGAAATATTGGGGACGATAATGATCGGTGTACTGATTGTTTTTACGATGTTGATCAGTGATTTAAGCAATCCTGCAACAGTGACCAAACTGCTTGCCTTCATCTATATCTTAATTCGCCTATTCCCTGTTTTAAAGGAAATTAATCGGACACGGGTACTAATCGCCAGTAATTGGTCATATATCGACCACGTTGCTCAACTTATCAAAGTAGACGATAAACCTTTCCTAAGAGATGGCACGAGACAGTTTAGCCAACTTAAGCAGGGTATCTGCTTCCAATCCGTTACATTTCAATATAATAGTGAGCACGATAATGCGCTAACGGACATTGATTTATTCATACCGAGACAACAAATCACTGCAATCATCGGGGATTCTGGATCAGGCAAATCAACGATGGTGAATTTACTCTTGCGCCTCTATGATCCACAACAGGGGCTTATTTTGATTGATGACATACCCTTGAATCAATTTGAAGTTATCACTTTCCGTCAGCACATTGGTATCGTAAGCCAAGATGTATTTTTGTTTAACGACACGATCTACAATAACATTGCCTTTGGTGCAGAAAACCCGCCGACAGAAGAAGATGTTATTAATGCGGCAAAACAAGCTGGGGCACACGAATTTATTATGGAGTCCCCCGAAGGGTATCAGTCGAATCTTGGAGAACGTGGCATCCGCTTATCCGGAGGACAACGTCAACGTATTTCGATTGCGAGAGCTATTCTAAAAGACCCCCCTATTCTTATCTTAGATGAAGCAACCAGTTCTCTTGATTCTCGGACAGAGGCTATCATCCATCAAGCAATCACTCAATTTAGCCGTAATCGGACTGTAATTATTATCGCCCATCGACTATCCACAATTCGGGATGCGAATCAGGTAATTGTCCTTAAATCAGGGCATATCACAGCCATTGAAGACGCTCAGACAATTTTCAATAAGCTGGATGATGACAAATCTGACAATATCTAATTTGACATAACTATTTAATTCTTTGGAATTGTACTTTAGAAGAAGCATACATTATTGTTCTTGTCAGCAAGGTTCTAGGGCAATCGCATATGATTTCTTTAGTGACAAACAACTTTGAGTAAATAGTCA
>CAYGTY010000183.1:0-12237 GCA_964352825.1 uncultured Anaerolineaceae bacterium | reverse complement strand
GGCACACTCATGAAGTATGATTTGGCTACAGACACATCATCATTGTTTATCGAGGGCATACTGCAAGCTGACCAATCTGAAATTATATACTTTGATGATTCGACAATCGGGTTAATTGATAAAAAAGACCAGTTTTGGATCATTGACCTGAAAGCACAAACTTATCATCGCCTCGATAAAGTGGAAAGTCACCGCGAAGCCACATTTTATTCCTCGCCTAATTTGCTTACTGTTGTTTATACACCCGAGCAAACCACACCCACCATAACTGAAATTGATGTGATTGAAATTCAGCATGGACGCAAGCTAACCATCAAGAACCCAAGTGTCATTTTTGCTAACCTAGTTTCAGAATCGAGTGATTACATTTTCTATTGGCAAAATCAAGAAGATAAGACTCTTGGATATGTAAAACACTTTGACCAATCTCAACGTACTTTAATCGATGAGGGTTTCCAGTTTGGTGAGTGGATAATACTAGACAATCAAGATTACCTCTATTTTGTTCAAGATGTTGAGGATGACCCACTTGCATACACCCACTATCTTTATAATCCTAAAACTCAAACTGCCTGTATTGTCAATATTTCACAAGCCTCAAGGCTATATTGGCAACCGCAACCGAATGCATAATATTTGTGTTAGTGGGGTGAACTTGAACCTAAAAGTCACCCCATAAGATTTACTCAGTCAATCCAGCTAACAAATCATCTTCAACCCAGCCAACTTGACCACCAGCCGTACAGACTTGATAGAAGGTATCATCATCTATAGCTTGCTCATCAATCAGGTTGACGGTTTCACCATTGTTCCCAACCCCTGATACTGCGCCATTGCTTGGGTCGAAGAGTAGGTTGATACTGACCTCTGGGCTATTGATAAAGACCTGTTGCCCTTCATCTATTGTGGACTGCAACCCAAATGTGATTTGAGCATTACAATCGAGGATAGGAATAAAGCGATTATCCAATGTCCAACGAATCAGACTTTCGACATCTGGTAAAAGCTCCCATTGGCGTACAGTTGCATCCGACATCCCTGTAATTGCCTTACGACCATCATCTTTAATCGCAACGGCTCGCATCGCAATCGCCCGTCCGAAGCTATTGACCACTGTATAGCGATAGATTTCAATACCTGTATTGTTATCCCACAAACGCAATGTCCCATCCGATGATGCTGATAAGACTGCATCTGAATCATTGATGAATGCGACTTGGTTAATCACACGGTCATGCCCTTCAAAGCGCCGGATTTCGCGACCTGATTCAGCATCCCATACCCGTACTGTTTTATCAACCGACCCTGAAATAATCATCGTTCCATCGGCATTAAAAGCACCTGCAAAGACTGATGCTGTATGCCCAATTAATGTCCGTATTTCGTTACCCGTCGCAACATCCCATATTTTAAGGGTATCATCGAATGACCCTGACAGTAGCTTTGTGCCGTCGGGGCTAAACTGTAAAGATGCAACTGCGCCTGTATGACCTGCTAGCTCAAGCTGGATCGTGCCTGTATCAGCATCCCATAACAAAACACGATTATCAAGACCGCCTGTTGCGACTAAGGTGCTGGATGGATGCCATGCTACCGATGTGATATTACCTGCGTGTCCATCAAAAGTGAGTGTAATTTCGCCTGTTTCCGTATTCCAGATACGGGCTGTTTTATCATTTGCACCAGAGATGAAGCGTGACCCATCGGCATTAAAATCAAGCGCGACAACAGCCCCATTATGTCCAGTAAAGGTCTGGACAATCTCAGCATTCAAGGTGTTCCATAAGATAAGGGTTGTATCAAATGATCCCGATAAAATTTGCTCGCCATTAGGATGATAGGCAACCGCTGATACCTGCCCTTTATGCCCAGTAAAGCGTTGGACTTCGGCACTCCCTTGAATATCCCAAATCCGCATTTGACCCTCTAGGGAAACAGCCATCCGCACCTTGGAGCTATTGACCGCTAAATCACGAATCGAATCACCGAGGGTAAAGACATCTGTTTGGCGTGAGGTTGTTACATCCCAAATCCGCATTGTGCCATCATCAAATCCTGCAATAATCTTATTATCACGGGGCAGAAAATCAACAGCATTGGCACGGCTATCTGCACTTGGGAAGGTCTGGACTAATGTTCCGTTATTGGTGTTCCATAAACCGATTTCACCATTCGCAAAACCTGCAATAATTAATGTTCCATTTGCTTGTATCCTCATGGATGTGATGCGTGTTGATAAACCAAAGTCTGCTGGGACAATTCGGGCAACTTCTGACCATGAGCCGTCAATAACTGAAATAGTATCCTCATCAGCAATCGCGACTTTCCACGGTGTATTGATGTTGGCTGTCACATCTATGGTTTCAATATCTATATCACGTTGCGCGAAGTGAGCAATCTCTAGGCTATCACTACGCCAAACCACATACGATTTGTCGAGACTACCTGATATAAAGAACGAACCATCAGGTGTATACGTGACACTCGTGACACGATTGCGATGATAGGGGATGTTGGCAATTTCTTCACCTGTCTCCGCCCACCAAACCTTTAAGTTATTTGTTGTTCCTGCTGAACCACTGATAACTTGTGTCCCATTCGGATGAAATGCCACTGAGGTCACCAGATTGGTATGGGCTTGCCAGCGGATAATTTCATTACCTGTTGCCACCTCCCAAATAACGATTTCACCATTGTTTAAACCTGTCACAATTTGGCTTGCATCAGGACTATAAGCAAGGGATTCAATCGTCTGGTTATCTGTGTTAATGACACGCCGTGTACCTGCTGCTAAGGCAATGTCGTTGAGTGTGCTCTGTGAACGAATCGGTGGATTGCTGATACCTGTTGATTGTAAGGCGAGTGCAATCGCTAAGTCGGTATCGCGGTCAGTGAAGGCGCGGTCAGCTTCGGCAGATAATGCCAAACTTTGCGATTCCTTTGCAGTACGCTCTAAGACTATGGACTGGTCTTCAAGTTCTTGTGTTCGTGATTCTAATTGTTCTGTTGCAACCGCTAAATCGTTACGGCTAATCACAGTAACAATCACACCAATGAGCGACCCAATAAAACCAATCACCAGCAAAATAGATAGCAGTCGAAAACGTCCAGTCGTCTTACGTTCATTTTCTAATTCGCGTTGTTGACGTTCTTTTATCGCATTTTCTCTTGCATTACGTGCTTGTAAGCTGGCTGTGATAAAGGCCCGTTGGGTGTCATTTGCATCTGCGTCTTCTACCCAAACCTCTGCCCGTGTGAGGCGTTTACCTACCAATAGATAAGCCGAATCACGCCCTCCAGCCACCCAGTCTTGTGATAACTTGCGGATTTCTGTGTTATATTGTAGGTCTTCTAGACGGGATGATACCCATGTTTTGAATCTGTCCCATTCACGGATGAGAGCTTCATGACTGACCTCAAGCCATGTAATCGGCTCGCTATCATCACCTTCGGTACTGCTGATTTCGCGACTCGCGATGAGTAAACGTGAATCGGCTGCTGTCAGAATATCAATGACTTCATCAACATGGCTATCTTCAATATCATCAAATTGGAGTTCCGCACGAGCAACTTTACGGCGGGTTGCTTCACCTGAATCCCCAACTTCAATCAAGCGTAAGAGTAAACGGCGCGTTGTCTCTTGTTGGACATCTGTTAGCTTGGAGTAGATTTCCTCGGCATGTTGGGCAAGCGCACGTCGAACACCACCCACCTCATCATAAGCTTCATGAGTGAGGACTGCGCCTTGTCGTTTATCAAATAATTGGCGTAGGGCATATTGCAATAGCGGTAATGAACCCGGTTGACTACGGACATCATCGAGGATGCGATCAACTAAGCCATCTTCATATTTCAAGCCCACTGCTTGTACAGGACCTTCGATAGCACGGCGTATATTGGCGGCAGTCATTTCCGTGACAATAATCATATTTTCTTGTTCAAACAATTGCGCCAGTTCAGGATACCGACTCAGGCTACCAAAGAAATCGGCACGCATGGTCAAAATAAACTGCAAACGTATTTCTGGGGATGCTGCGGCTTTTACTAAAATATCAATAAAGGGCTTGGCTTCGGCATCACTTGCCCGTGTGAAAACTTCCTCAAACTGGTCAATCACAATCAGTAATCGACTCTCTTTGGGGGCATCTGTGAGCATATTATCAATATACTGTTTGGCAATGTCGAGGTCTTGGATATTCTTGATAACACGTTCCATTGTCCTCGTATTATCTTCTTCTAGATAAGGGATGATCCGTGTGGCTAATGCTTCCATTGGACGTGGACCGGGTGTAAATAAGGCTGTGCGCCAAGTCTCCGAAGCTGAAATTTTACCATCACGTAAGGCGGGCAAAATACCTGCACGCACAAGCGAACTCTTACCGCTACCACTCGCGCCGACAAACGCCAGAAAACGGGTTTCTTGCATCCGCTTTAACCCACGCTCAATCATTTGCTCCCGACCAAAGAAGAAGTGAGCATCGGTTTGTTGGAAGGCTTCTAAACCCTTAAATGGATTTTGTGCGCTCTCTGGGTCAAATTCATCATAGACCCCAACAGGGCGTGACCCCGGTAAGGCATTGAGCAGTTCCGTATAGGCTTGTTCGTAACGGTTTACAAAGCTAATGAAATGGACATTGAGTATCCAGTTAAGGGCTTCGCTTTTTTGCAAATCCTCATACGAATCGACGACCATAATCGGGATGATGAGTTTGTCCTGTTCACGTGCTGCCGCAATCTCTTTATTACACCAGACGCTCTCGACGGATGCAGGCGACATACAATAAATCACGAATTCTGAACGCTCTATCCCGCGATAGATTTCATTTTGCCATAATTCACCGCCTGTGATTTGCCGAAAATCAATCCAGACCACCAACCCAGCATCATCTAAATCCCGCGCGAGGCGTTCTGCAAAGATTTTGTCACGGCGTGAATAGGATATAAAAACTCGTTTCATACGTTGCACCTATACGTTGATAGATAGTGTTTGTATATGGTTTATTTTAGTGCTGATTGCTTGAATGTGCTACAGTCGAAGCCATCAACTTGTAGTACTTATCGACTGCTTGACTTCATCTAAGGCTTGCTCAATAACCTCAAGCACACGCCCCATATCATCTGCGGTATGAACAGCAGACATCCCGTGATGCAAAGCAACATGGAAATAAACGCCACGTTCAATACAAGCGCGAATAAATACCCGTTCCATCTCAGCACTACGCCCAACAATATCGCGATAGCCTTTGAGGTCATGGTCGATACCGAAGTGCATCCCAAAACGCGGTCCTGTTGTCATGAGGCGAATCGATAATCCACTCTGATTGATTAACGCTTGGAATCCACTATAAAAATCTTCAGCCATGCCATTGAGCTTGGTATAAAAGTCAGGCTGGCTATAGACTTCAACAGCAGCAATCGCAGCCAGCACAGCGGTAATATGGGCTAAGTATGTGCCACTGTGTTCACTTGTGCCGACAGGGCGCATATGATTCATAATCTCACGCTTACCACTAATTGCACTAATCGGCATCCCAGCACCAAAGGCTTTACCCAATACACATAAATCAGGTGTAACGCCGAGGTATTCTTGTGCGCCACCGAGTGCCATTCTGAAGGCAGTTAGCACTTCGTCAAAAAATAGAATCACGCCGTATTCATTACAGAGTTCACGGCACAATTCAATATACCCTTCATCAGGTAATAAACAGCCAGCGTCGTAATTGATAGGCTCTAGTATCAGGGTTGCAATATCTTGATGATGGTCTTCAAAGGCTTTTCTCAGGGCTTCGGGATGATTGAAGGGGATGATAATCATATCATTGGATAATGCTGGCGGAATCCCTGAGGATTGCGGATAGGGTAGTGGGGCATCAGCAGATCCAGCTTTATCGAGTGGCGGTGCCCAGCTAAAATTTACTTCATCGGCATAACCATGAAAATGCCCTTCGATTTTGAGGATTTTTTGTCGTCCTGTAGCCGTCCGTGCAACACGAATTGCGTGCATAATGGTTTCTGTACCCGAGCCAGAAAAACGCGACATCTCGCCACAAGGGATAATCTCGGATAGGCGTTGGGCAAGTGCTGAGTGATATTCGGTTTCATAGGCGCAGATAATACCCATTTCCATCGCTTGAAGCACAGCATCATTAATCGCTGAATGATTATGACCCAATAACGATGCCCCATGCGACATACACATATCAATATATTCTTTCCCATCTAAATCATAAACATACGCCCCGTTACCACGCGAGATAAAGAAGGGGCGGTTGATGGCAGGGTTTACACGAGCAGAGGCAGACACACCCCCAGGAATATATTGTTTTGCAAAGTCATAGAGTTCAGTTGCACGGGTCATAATCAATAAAATCCTATTTTAATTTTTTCATAAATGGTTATCTAATATTGTAACGCATATTTTGACATAGTCCCCACGTCTAAAAATAGGCTAGTGTATCGAAGTCGGTTGAAACTCAGAACAAGTCATTTTAATAGGTCGTTGTTATTGTTTTTTTTGTTATTAGCAATTGGTAAATGATGCTGTGAAGCTCTGTGATTTACCAACAACCAACAACGAAGTACCAAAAACATGACATACAATCTGCTGATACTCCTATGTGCAATTTAAAATTTCAACCGACTTCGATACACTAATAAGATTGCCCTGACAAGCAGAAAAAGGGAGAAAGTGCTATAATATCCCAAATTATCCCAAATGGTATGAAATGAACTGGCGAATCCATCTAACCAATCAAGCAATTCGAGAACTCCATATTCTGACTGGGAAACCCCATTTATTAGCGGTTTGGACTCAAATCAATCGTGTCGAGTTTTATGACCTTGAGACAGGATCATTTTATGGCACACGACAAATTGAAGATATGCCAGACAACACAGATTATGTAAGTGACGCATGGCAGACTTTTTTAGCGCAACTCCAAGATATCAAAAATCGTGCATACCTACCGATTGTAAGAACATCACCTGCTACCATCTACACAACAGATGATGGGAAGCTACATCTGTTTCGTGAAGATTATAACCAATTGAACCTCTTAACAGACGGTCATCTCTATGAATTAAATACAGCTAACTCTGAAGCATTTGTATCTGTTGATTTGGATAACGCACTCGGAACGATTGCCGCTTTAGATAAAAATGGGCATTTGCATATCTATCATCAAAATATCTTTGTCGGTGATTTTGATATTGGGCTAGAGATGGATATATTACGTCAATCCACTGTAATCATCTCCAATGGTGGTGGGATAATTTTTGCGACAGATGGCAAACAAATTGTTATGACAGATACCAGTGGCGAGGTTCAACACCGCAGACCTGTCCATTATAATATCCGTCAAATAGCTTGCTCATCAGGTGGCGGTATGATTGTGACAAGTGATAATGAGGCAGGGTTAATCCGTGTTTATAGTGGAAGTGATTTAACACACACCCATCAACGCTTTGCTGTAGACTTAATTGCAGAGGCACAACAAGTCCAGTTATTAGCTGACTTACCGCCGATTAGTGTCGCTATCAGCGCTTTAGTCGCAGGAAATCGTGGGGCTATCGGTTTTGCGATGTCTGGTGTTGTCTGTATGACCAATGTGAGCCAACTAACAAAACTACCGCGTCCCCAACCGCTTTTGTGAACTCTTTTGACCCTTTAAGGATTGATTTTAGATAAATATAATGTATGATTATTTCTATAGACAAAACAGATTATCGAAAGTTATGTTTTATCTTGTACATAAATCATACAAAAGTACACTAAGTAAAATGAATTAAAGAGACATGCTTAGTCATTTGATAGAACAACAGGAAGGATAATCTAATGTCTATAAATCTTGGGGAAAGCAATACAACAACCCAACCCCCAATCGAGTCAGAAGAAACACAACAACCCAAAACAATGGGGAATGAACGCCCAAAGGATAGTCAATTTGAGTGGTTTCGACAATTTCCAAAATTCAATTTCCCACAACCCAATCAAACATTTGTATTGATTAATGATGAGGAATTACAAGAAATTTTTAAGACAAAAAATATTGATAGCCAATCTGTCGAAGCAGAGCGTGTACGTAGAGATATTCGGGTATTAAATGAAGAATTAATGCCTATCTTCCGCGAGCGTGATTATGTGGCGAAGCAAGAGCAGAATCGTTACCGTCTTTATCAACTCAGTTTCTTGTCCCTCGCAACAGCCGCAACCGGTGTTGGATCATTGCAAGTTTGGGCATTACAAAGCGCACCTGAGTGGATTTTGGTTTTTGGACTCATTGAGACAGTTATTGCATTATTAACAACATTTATAGCAACCTTAATGGGTAATAAACAACCATTAGGGGAATGGCTCGATAATCGGAGTTTAGCCGAGTCCTTACGACGGGAATATTATCGGTACTTAGCCGATGCAGAACCTTATCACCAATTAGATGGGGTCAAGCGCGAGACACACCTTGCCTTACGTGCAGCAGCAATTAACAATCGTAAAGACCCTAATTCAGTCGCAGTTGTCGCAGGGGGCTATAATGGCTAAATTAAACAAAGACGATTTTAAGATACGCTATGAATTATTTGATAAATATGCACTAAAAGACCAACGGGCATACTATAATAAAACTATTCGTCGGAGTAATAACGCGTCACGCCAAGTTAACTTTATTCGTGCGACCCTTGCACTATGTACAGGGATTGCAGCAGCACTTGCGGCAACCCTTGCTCAAGTCCATATTGTACCCTGTGCAAATGGTGGGGAGTGTAACCCAACCATGGAACTTGTTATTGTGATTTTAATTATTATCAGTATTCTATTACCTGCTGTCGGTGGTTTTTTCTCATCACTAGCAGATTTATACCAATGGGAGCGGAATGCTACAATTTATGATTCTGCGAAACGCAATTTAATTGTCGCAGATGCGATGTCACCACGCGAAGGTGAAACCTTTGAGGAGTATGTCGCCAACTTGCAAGGCTATGTCGCAGGTACATTACAGGTGATGAATGATGAAACTGCACAATGGGGTCAAGCAATTCATGAGCCAGAGATGACAACAGTCTTTATCGACCAAGCACGGAAACGAGCGCAAGAATTAGGTGGTGATGCAAGCTCTGGTCAGGAGATTGGATTTGTTGATAATGACGATAATTCAACAGCCACATAAAAGATACATAATGAGGTAGAGAGATGAACACATTACTTTTCATATACATCTCAAATTTAACCCTAATGTGACATCTGTTGTCATGAGTAAGTGGACAGTGATAGAATGACTATACACATATATCAAAAATGATAAGTGTGAGCGAGGTGCAACATGACCAACCAAACTGATACACACGCTATGAAGTTACTTGATATTCCTTTGATGTTACGTCTCAAACAGAATGCTATAGTGCTTCATAGTGAAATGGGCTTAACCGAGGATGCGCGTGGACAAAATAGTGCGTTATTATCCAGTATTGTCTTTCCGCGTGGACTACATACTTTAGTCGCGCATTCGGAAAACCAAGATGTTGTCGGGCAATTTCGTTATCGATCTGATGATGTAAATGCACACATAGTTTATCTTGCGCCGACCTTGCAGGATGATGAGGATGACGGTATTTGGTTACACATTCTTGATGCAATGGCACAACAAGCAGGTAAAATTGGCGCGCATAATTTAGTCGCAGAGGTTGAAATCAGCCATCGCTTGTTTGAAACTATGCGTCGCTCAGGTTATGCAGTCTATAGCCGTCAAGTGATTTGGCAACATCATCCCATTAATGGGACAATACAAGCACCTGAATTGACGGTGACTGAAGAACATAGCGATGACCAGATTAGTATTGCATCCCTATTAGGGTCTACAATTCCTGGGATTTTACAAACAGTTCTAGGTCCTTCAACCGATATGGAAGGATTGGTCTATCGTAAAGAAGGGCGTGTAGAAGCCTATATCGCTTATTCCGAAGGTAAGCATGGCGTATATATGATTCCATACTTACATCCCGATGTGCTGAGTTCTGCATCAGACATCATTACGGCGGCGATCTTAGAAATTGAAAAATGTTATAAAGTCCCGATTTATGTGAGTGTCAATGGCTATCAAGGCTGGCTAGAAAACGCGATGTTAGACTTAGGGTTTATCCCATGGTTAGAACAAGCTGTTATGGTCAAACATTTAACGGCTGGTGTTCGACACACGTCTTTTTCGCCAGTAAAATTAAAAACATCTAGAGGACAGCAAACTGCATCAACCATGCGGACTGTCAATGTAAATAATAATCATAAGGATACAAGCCAACTACATGGAAAAACGTATAACTGATGACTTCGATATACTCAGAAATGTATTGCCCTTACGTATTCGGTATGCAATTGATGAGTATGGTAATACCAGTCAACTCTTAGAAGTTGTACTCGATTTGGGGCGCGTCCCCACAGCACGGTTTGTTGATAATGAGTATGACTTGTCTGAACGCGAAGTCACTGATGAAGATTTACAATCTATCGTAAAAGCATTAGGTGACTTTGATAATGATAACCGCGCAGGCATCGAACGCTCACTCCATCGGATTTCAGCGATTCGCAATCGGCGGGGCAAGATTATTGGGTTGACGGTACGGATTGGTCGTGCGGTTTATGGCACGATTGATATTATCGCAGATTTAATAAAATCAGGACAAAGCATCTTAATCGTCGGTCCTCCTGGGGTCGGTAAAACTACGATGCTTCGTGAAGCCGCGCGTGTTCGTGCAGAGACAAAACGAGTTGTCATTGTTGATACCTCAAATGAAATCGGCGGGGATGGGGATATTCCACATCAAGCTGTGGGTAAAGCAAGAAGGATGCAGGTGTCACAACCCGATAGACAACATGAGGTCATGATTGAAGCTGTCGAAAATCATAACCCTGAAGTAATTGTCATTGATGAAATCGGACGGGAGCTTGAAGCACAAGCTGCTCGCACCATTGCGGAACGTGGTGTCCAGTTGATTGGTACAGCACACGGTAATTCACTAGAAAACTTGATGCTCAACCCAACATTGTCGGACTTAATCGGAGGCATTGAGTCTGTCACCCTATCAGATGATGAGGCACGCCGACGTGGTACACAAAAGGTTGTACTAGAACGTCGTACAGCTCCCACATTTGATATTATGATTGAGATTCAATCACGCGATAGACTGGTAATTCATGGTGATGTTGCAAGCGCAGTAGATGCCATGTTACGCAATCGTCCACGCCCTGCTGAACTCCGTGAACGTGACCGCTATGGTGCGATTCATGTCAATGAATATATGCCCGAAACAGAATCCCGCTCTGCTCCAGCACGCGGTGAGGAAAGTAACGGTACATATCGTAACGGGCGTGATAGCAGTGCCAAGATGATACGGGGAAATAATGATGCACTACGTACCCGTAGCGAAATGAAAGAAGATGTCGCACAGGTCGATACAAACAACCTTGAACCTGTTCGTGTGTATGCCTATGGTGTCGCTCGTAATCGGCTCGAGCAAGCCGCAAGACGTTTGACCGTACCACTGACATTGACTGACGATTTTGGTGAAGCACAAGCCATCGTGACACTCAAGACTCACTATCGTCGCCGCCCACGGTTGATTACCGACGGTGAGAAACGAGGATTGTCGATTTATGTCTTACGTGCCAACACAGTCACTCAGATGGAGAACTTCCTCGTTGATTTGTTTAAGATCAACGGGAAGAAAGAACCAGACCCTTTTGGGGAGGCGATGCTTGAGGTAGAACGCGCGATTAATCGGATACGCGCAGGTGAGGAACAAATTGACCTCACACCGCAGGCATCGCAAATCCGCAAAGTACAACATCAGATAGCACGGCAGGCCCATCTCCAATCTGCTAGCATCGGCGACGAACCCAGCCGTTATGTGTCTATCTATCGAGATCAATAACACAAAAACATCAAGATGATTCAATAAGGCGCAGAGATGCGTCTTTTTATTTTCTTGTGCTATCTCATGTATACTATTTCAATATGAATCATAATAGCTGTCTATTTCTTGGATATAAAAGTAAAAGAACCCATTCTATTGGTTTGATATTCCAGAATTATTCAGTAAATATAATCAAGCGAAATTAAAATGAATAGCAAAATTGCACGTCATACTCGTCTAAATCTAATCGTCGGTATCCTTTCTTGGTTTGGGTTACTTGTGCTTAGCCTCAATCAATGGTCATATCTCGCGCAGATACACCTCTTAATTCTGTTT
>CAYGTY010000182.1:0-12299 GCA_964352825.1 uncultured Anaerolineaceae bacterium | reverse complement strand
CCGAAGCATCAGTAAAATAACTATATTCCGTATACCAAACTATGAAGCACAAAAGGGCAATCTCATGACACTCGTCGGGCAAACCATCAAGGGATATGAATTTATTGAAGGTATCGCTACAGGTGGGTTTAGTGAAGTCTACAAAGCGAAACGACTACAAGATGGCGTTATGCTTGCGATTAAGCGAATTGATGCCAAACAAGTCACAGATGGCACATTTGAAGAACGCTTCAAAATAGAGGCGCAAGTTGTCGCAGAGTTGGATACCCCTCATATTTTGCCTGTCTATGGACATTGGAATGATGAAAATGGGATGTTCATGATTATGAAGTGGATGTCGGGAGGGAGCTTACGTCGGCATATCGAAGCAGGCGGTGTCCGTGATATACCGACTATCGTCAAATGGTCGCAACAGATTGGTTCAGCCTTACAGACAACCCATAATGCAGGGCTGATTCACCGTGATATTAAGCCTGATAACATCATGTTTGATGATGAGGGAAATGCCTATCTGGCAGATTTTGGTCTGGCAAAAGATACCACCCGTGATGAACCCCTCACACAAATGGGCTGGAAACTCGGATCACAAGCCTATTCATCACCTGAACAATTATCAAACGACGGTGAGGTCAGCCAACAAAGTGATATTTTTGCCTTGGGTGTGACACTATTTGAAACGCTGACATCCACCCATCCCTTTATTGATGGTAGTGCTGATAATATCAAATGGATGATTCGAGCTTTACGTGAGCCTCTACCGCTCGTTCACTTTATCCATCCAGAAGTGCCAAGCGAGCTAGATGATATTCTACAAAAAGCCACACAAAAAGACCCTTCCGACCGCTATGTATCCGTACAAGCGATGATTGCTGATATAAGTCAACTTGCACCTCAGCAAAATGCCGTTGTTACCCATATTCCAAAACCCTCTGTAACAACAAAAGATGACAGCAAAGCACCGAAAAAGGGCTTATTTGGACGCTTGTTTGGTAAATCATAAACTTGTTTTATGGAGTGGGGTGATTTCTCTACTCTTTGTCTTCTCATCTAACCAACACTTCTCATTTAAGGTACACAACATATAATCGCACTGATTATCAATTGACATTGGAATATGACTATGCGCGTATTTTTTCTGGTTTTGCTTATCATGCTGCCTATCGTTACTGTCCCGAGTTTGGCGCAGGATGAGCCGATGCTTATCTCATCAAATACACAAATAAAGACACAACTTAACCTCTTTGATGAAGAGGGACTTGTGGTGACGGGCGACTTATATAACTTCGGCACAGAGGCTTATACCAATATCAATGTCTATGTTGAGGCATATAACGAAGATGAAGATTTGATTGGTGAGGGGTTTGGCTTTTTGGTAGATGCCTGTGGTAATGCCTTGCTGGATTATGAGATGCAACCCGATAAATTACAGACTTTTAATGCGCCGTTTGAGTTATTTGAAGATGATGAAGTCGCTAGTGTACAGGTGATTTCCGAAGCAACCACGATTGACGCGCAACCTCGCCCTGATTTTGAGCTTGTGGGTGTGAACACCATCAGCACCGAAGAAGTTGTGATGCTGGAATGGCTTGATGATGACACCATAATTTATGGGGTCGGCTGTGACGATAACGTTTTTGTTAATTTGGCATGGCGACAATATGACCTCTCGGATAATGAAGTCATCACAGTGAATCACCCTGATGCGAGCTTCGTCACAGAGACGATGATACAGCAAAGTGGTGCAACCATGATTTCACAATCAGGCGAACAAGACCCTGAATTGTTTGACCGCTCTCAGATGATATTTTCGCCACAAGGTCGTGTGATTTATCAAAATGATATTCATACTGTTCTTTCTACAGAGCCAGATGGCTCATTCAAACGCTTGATACATGATGGTTTGCATCAATTTAGCTTAAAAGGATTTATCTGGGCAGATACCCCAGGGGTATTCCTCGCCTATTATTACGGCTCATATGGTGAAGATGTACGGTATTTTGCAGGGAATGTCTCTGGAAATTTACTCAGCGCACGACTCGAAAGAGGACAATCGTCTGTAACAATACCGGGTCCGACACCTGATGGCGTGAGTGCTGTCGTCGGAACAACAATAGATGATGTGACAGGATACTATTTACAATCCTCCCTCTATAATACCAATCAACTCTTATTTGAAGCCGACTTACCCGGGAATAATTATCCTGCTCCAATTGTTGTCGATACCGCTGATAACCGTTTCATCTATATTGTGCGTCCGATTGATAATATCCCGACATTACAATGTTATAACCGTAGTGACGATGCGGTTGTAACTTTGACACAACTACCATTTATATTATCTACTGAAGCTCGCGCATGGTCATGGATGTCGCCAGATAAGAGCCGTATCGCTATTTCTATAAATGGACCTGATAGTGGTCTATTATGGGTCGATTTGTCTGAAAACAACAAATGCGCTTCGTAATTATGAGCAATAAATCTAAAAGTGGAGTATGATTTATAATAAGTTGGTGTGGATTTTATAAGTTGGCATACTTGTGCAAAATCTAACAAGATTAACATCTAAAGCGAATCATTGGCTACCCATCATTGGTTTTATATTGTTGGTTGTTAATGCTCTAATTCTAACCATTGGACTGATTGCAATATTGTCAATTGATGATAAGGACATGCAATCACGATTTTTGGTCGTATATACAATCATGATTGTTATCTTTATGATTTGTAATATCATACTGATTAGAATTATCCACCGTAGCCTCATGAAAACAACAGAGATTGAAGTAGCCAATATACGCACCACCCGTGATCATACTCGCTCTATTAATCAGCTTCAAGTCGCAGCAGAAATCGCACGTGATGCAACATCCCAAGCCAACTTACAAGGTTTGCTCGACCGTGCAGTTCAACTCATTTGCGAACGGTTCGACTTTTATCATGCAGGCATCTTTCTAATTGATGAAGAAACAGGTTATGCTGTTATTCGTGCTGCTTATGGTGTGGATGCGAGTCAAGAAATGCTTAAACGTGAACATAAGCTGAAAGTTGGTGAAGAAGGGATTGTCGGCTTTGTCACAGGAACAGGGCAACCCCGTGTTGTGTTAGATACCGATGCTGATAGTTATCATTATAAAAACCCCGTACTACCTGAAACCTGCTCCGAATTAACCTTACCCTTTCGTGTTGGAACAAAAATCATTGGCGCACTTGATGTTCAGAGTTTAAAGCGAGGTGCATTTGACCAAAACGATGTCAGTATCTTACAAACAATGGCGGATTTACTGGCAGTTTCAATTGATAAAGCAAATTTGAACGAAGAAGTGCAAGCCTATGCTGATAAACTAGAAATTCGTGTAGACGAGCGTACCCGAGAACTTGAATCTGAGCGTGCTCAATTACAGGTTATTCTTGATTCTATTGATGATGGTGTGATATATGACGAAGATTATAAGACTATTTATACCAATTCGGCATTTGTTCGCTTAACGGGGTATGAACAACAATCTTGGGATAGCATTCTAAGTGAACTAAAGCCCAATAACTTATCAGATAAAGAAATCAAAGAGATGTTACAAGATATTTACTATAATATAGGACATAAAGGTGTCTGGAGAGGTGAGGTACAATTGACCCATCTCGATGGTACATCTTTCGATGCTAGTATTGTGGTAAATGCGGTACAACGAAATTCTGAAACCAACCGCGCATCAGGGGCAGTCACTATTATCCGTGATATTAGTCAACGTAAAGCCTTAGAAGAACAAAAATCACGCTTTATTGCGAATGCTGCTCACGAACTGCGTACCCCATTAGCAAATATGAAAACACGCCTCTACCTAATCCGTCACCAACCCGACAAATTTGAAGAACATCATCATGTTATGCGCCATGTAACAGGGCGGATGCAACGCCTCATTGATGACTTGTTGGATATGTCGCGCTTTGAACGTGGGAAAATCCAACTCGCCAAAGAAGCCCATCACCTCCAACCCATCATCCATGATGTTGTTGTGACACAACGCCCAGAAGCCGAAGCAAAGTCCATCCAACTGCACGAAGATTTGAGTGAAGAACCTATCTATGCTGACGTTGACCAAGACCGCATTGTACAAGTTTTAACCAACCTTATCAGCAATGCCATTAACTACACGGAATCAGGCAATATTACGGTTCGACTTTGGGTTCGTAAAGAGGGGCAAGTCAGCATTTGTGTTAAAGATACAGGAATTGGTATCAAACCCGATATGTTAGATAAAATCTTTCAGCCCTTTGTCCGTGTCAATCATGATACGACCAAGGGAACAGGCTTAGGCTTGAATATCGCACGCGAAATCATTCAATTGCACGATGGCGACCTGACAGTCGAAAGTGAATACGGCAAAGGCAGTAGGTTCACCATTGTACTCAAACAAACTAAAGAGCAGATTGCATCAGTCTAACGCCCACTCTACTGCGGCAACAGCGTGAAGATACGTGGTATCATAAACAGGTATTGGACTATCCTCAGGCTTAATCAGCAAGCCAATCTCTGTACATCCGAGGATAACACCCTCTGCACCTCGACCTTGTAAATTACCGATAATCTCTTGATAGGCGATTCGTGAATTATCTTCGACTTTGCCAATAACCAACTCATCATAAATAATTTGATGAACTGTATCTCGTTCATCAGCATCAGGGGTCATGACAGTCAGCCCATATTTGTCCGTAATACGCCCCTTATAAAAGTCCTCTTCCATTGTAAAGCGTGTCCCTAATAAGCCAATTGTTTGTAGGTCATAACTACGAATCACGGCAGCCGTTGCATCTGCAATATGAATAAGGGGAATATTGACCGCGTTTTGTACTGCATCCGCCATTTTGTGCATGGTATTGGTGCAAATAACAATACATTCGCCACCTCCTTTTTCGACTTGTTGAGCCGCTTCTATCATACGCTGTGTCGCTGTATCCCAATCATCCGCCATTTGTAATGCTTCAATTTCGGCAAAATCAAACGAATACATCAAGCACTCTGCAGAATGTAAACCGCCGAGTCTTTTTTTTGCCTCTTGGTTGATAATCCGATAATACTCAATACTTGATTCCCAACTCATCCCGCCAATTAATCCGATTGTTTTCATATCGCCTATCCTTTGCCATCTGCATCTATCAATTTGTGTGATTAGAGTATATTAAAATGAAGTAACAAACTTGTACAGAATTGACAGGTTTCTAATACTGTCCTGTTGTATCTTACATTTATACTCCGTATAATATAAATAGTTATGTTTATCTACTAACGACATCAGGTGGATTTACCATTATTTCACAAAATCTAAATGATAACGGGAGTAGATACAGGTGATTTACACCTGTTTTTCGTTTATTTATTGCTGTTTACCCTAATCTGCTATTGGGCTTCCAATACTCATACCTATTCATTTATGAGGGATACAGATAAGGCTAGACGCAGGAGAAAACTTTATATGACTCCCTTTTTTCTTTCCCGAATCATCGGGGTGGTTGTCTTTTCGATTGTCGGAATCCGCATCGGTCGAGACTTGGCTGATTTCATCCAATTAGGTGTACCCGAATCATCATTTATATTCTTTTGGGTGGGTGCGTTATTTGGTCTAACCGCTACACCATGGATTACGGTTGCGCCTGTACAGCGGTTACGTCGGGCAATTAACGAAATGCCAATCCCTAAACTTATCATGTCTGCTGTAGGTGGTTTGGTGGGCTTGATATTGGCTTTACTTCTATCCTTCCCTTTATCGTTATTAGAAGAACCGATTGGTGAAGTCGTTCCAGCGATTGTCTCGGTTCTCTTTGGGTATTTAGGGCTGACAATTTTTAGTATTCGCTCAAATGAGATGTTAGATACTTTGAGTGATCGTTTCAGTGGGCGTGCGCGTCGGACAGGTAATTTTACCAGTCGACAGTTGATTCTGGATACAAGTGTTTTGATTGATGGGCGAATTGTCGAAATTTCTGAGACAGGGTTTGTAGGTGGTACATTAATCATCCCTCGTTTTGTCTTGAGTGAATTGCATCGTGTCGCAGACTCGTCTGACCCATTGCGCCGTAATCGTGGACGACGGGGATTGGCTAAGTTAAATGATTTGCAACGTGGAACAGATTTACCTGTAAAAATCATTGAGGATGACCCAGAAGACTTTACAGAAGTCGATGCTAAACTTGTTGCTCTCGCGATTCAACTCAATGCGTCCTTGGTCACCAATGATTTTAATTTGAATCAAGTTGCCGATGCACAAGGGGTTGATGTTTTAAATATTAATGCGCTTGCAAATGCAGTTCGGTCGGTTTATATCCCAGGGGAAACCTTTGCCATACGGATTATCCAAGAAGGACGCGATGCCAATCAAGGTATTGGTTATTTGGATGATGGTACGATGGTTGTTGTGGAATCAGGTCAGCGATACATGGATAGAAATATCGAAGTAGAAGTCACGAAACTGATTAATCGTCCAACAGGGCGGATGATTTTTGCTGTCCCAGCGGGTGAATCACAAAGCTAAAAATAAAAAACAGGGATGAATTTGATATTACGATTCATCCCTGTCTTTGCTTAATTACCTAGCTATCGTCTTCTTCATCATCGCCTTCGATTTCTGCAACTTCTGCGAGTGTTGGCAAATCAAATGCAACACGAATTTTATCTTCAATTTCGTCTTTAATGGCAGGGTTCTCTAATAAATATTGCTTTGAATTTTCACGTCCCTGACCCAATAATTCATCTTTATAACGATAGAATGCACCGCGCTTTTCGATAATATCAAGCTCTGTACCAATATCAACAATTTCGCCTGATTTACTGATACCTTCATTGAACATGATGTCAAATTCACATTCTTTAAAGGGGGCAGCGACTTTGTTTTTCTTGATTTTGACACGGGTACGATTCCCAACAATATCCGTCGATGTCTTGATTTGTTGGATGCGTCGGATGTCGATACGGACACTCGCATAGAATTTTAACGCACGCCCACCGGGGGTTGTCTCCGGACTTCCAAACATCACACCTACTTTTTCGCGAAGCTGATTGGTGAAAATCACACAGACGTTAGATTGTTTAATTGCGCCTGCTAACTTACGGAGGGCTTGGCTCATCAAACGAGCTTGTAACCCAACATGAGATGCACCCATCTCGCCTTCGATTTCTGCACGAGGGACAAGAGCCGCCACACTATCAATAATGATGACATCCAATGCGCCCGAGCGGACAAGATGTTCGGTAATTTCAAGCGCTTGCTCACCTGTATCAGGTTGGCTGACGTAGAGGGCTTCGATGTCTACCCCAATTTTTTTAGCATAAGTCGGGTCGAGGGCATGTTCCATATCAATAAATGCACAGATACCGCCACGCTTTTGGGCTTCTGCGGCAACATGCAAACACAGTGTTGTCTTACCTGAACTTTCAGGACCATAAATTTCGGTAATGCGTCCGCGTGGAATCCCACCTACACCTAAGGAAATATCAATGCCTAAAGACCCTGTTGGAATCGTTTCGACTTGGAGTTGATTACCATCACCCAAGTTAAAAATTGTCCCATCACCATAGCGTTTTGTGATATCGGTTAGGGTTGCATCTAATGCTTTACGTTTTGCTTCGTGGTTGTCATCTTCAAAGTACTTGACTTCTTTAGTGACTTTTTTTCTTTTTGCCATCGCCTTTGGTCTCTCTATATCCTAAATGGTTGATTCTAGTGTAGTGGGTTTGGAAAATTATGCCACTGTTCCTAGAAAATGATTATAGCACTTTTGTTCTACTTGTGCAATAGAATTGAACAAAGTCGGGTGCATTTCAATATTTGGGCAGGGTGGATCGTTCAAAAGCCGAACCCAGAGAAACAGAGGGGCGAAGATACGGAGAATCAATGGATAAATTGATGAAAATATCTTGTGTATGAGATATAGTCATCTTCGATAAATAATGAGATTTTGTTCGGCGGTCGGAATAGATTCCTAACCTACGAAACTATTGAAATTCGTAGGGCTGATGACCTGTCTCAGCCGAAAACGTCCTGCTAAAAACTTATCGAAACTATAATAAGAATAATCGTGTTAGAAATTATGCTTCAGGATTTGAGGATGCTACTCTCGCTGGAGAAACGCCGTTGTTAATCTCATGAAATTCCTCAGCTATAAAAACTTGACACAGGCACGTCCAGAAATTCGGATTCTGTCTGTGCCTGTAATCGCATAGGTTGAATTAGGTTTATCTTTATTTGCTCAAACCCCATCTAGGGGAAATAGCTACAAATCAGATTAGGCATCCATCAATAAACGGTCAACAGAATCAGCTAATTGACGTAGGTTATTGACCATAAAGACATTATCGGCATACATGCTATATTCCCACATATCACTATCCCCTGTTCCCCATTGTGTGCGTGGCTCAGGGCAAAACCAAATCACACGGCGGGCTTTACGTTGCATCTCTTGGGCAATATCAAGGCGTGGGTCATTATAGTTGTTGCGCCCATCACCAAAGAATAAAACAGTCGTCCGACTATCAATGAGGTGAAGATGTTCTTTTTGGAAGGTCTTGAGGCTGTTACCGAGGTCGGTACTATAATATCCGGGAGGATTTTCCGACATAATTCGTGAGACAGCTTCCTTCGGTGGTAGCTCTGTCATAATGGTACTGACATCAACCATATCGCTGATGAAGATATAGCTATGGGTACGGCGCACTTGGTCAGATAATTCATAAACCATCGTCAGCAGAAATTCAACGGCATAGCGCATGGATGTACTCAAATCGCAGACAAGAATGAGGCTGGGTTTCTTATGTTTTTTACGAAACTCAATTTCAATCGGTACACCGCCATAGCGCATATTGTTACGGATGGTTTTGCGTGGGTCAAATTGTCCAGATTTTGCGCGTTTTTGGCGCAGTGAAGCACGAGTACGCAAACGTGCAGCCAAGCGACGGACTTCATCACGGATATTATCAATATCACCGCTATCTAGGCGTTGTAAGGGAACATCCAATAAATCAGGACGTTCTCGTGGTTCTTTGTCTGCCATCTGTTCAGCCAATGACTGCCCAACAAATTGTGAAATTTGGTCAGCTAAACCTTGTAAGTTCTCGCGGAGCATTTCTTCAAGTTCAGCAAGAGCCTCATCACTCATGCCCATCTGAGATAGCTCATCCATGAGTTGGTCTAGCATCCGTTCCAATTGAACCAGTCCAGCTTGGCGATTCATGCGACGTTCAAACCACTGGCGCATATACATTTCATCACCTTGTGGTAAACCCGACATATCAGCCATCTGTTGCATATCCTCATCGCTGAAGTTATTGCCATCCAACAATTGTTGCAAGAGGTCGCGCAACGAATCTATATTCCCCATCAGAGATTGCATCGCCTGTTGTAACATCTCTTGTTGCTCTGGCGTGAGGTTATCCATGATATTTTCAAGCGGGGGTTTGTTATTCGAGAAAAATAAAGGAAAGAAATACTCAAAGGTCTCTTGGTGATTGTGATCTTTGACCAATGTTGCTTTGAGGGTATGTTTGAATGTATCCACATCGCGGATACCCGTATGGTCAATGCCAAACATCGCGTCCTGACTTTCTGCTAAGGAGATTCGGACTCCAGCAGCACGTAGGGCACGTATAAATTCTACCATTCGTTTTTGCATAACAGCGAACCTTGTTCTCTTCTACCATGGGAGGGACTTTCTATTATTATGGTAGAACATTTTGAGAGGCATGGCAAGCAACTCTCAGTTTTCTCAGGTTAAGCACATTTTTTATGAGGTGTGCGGTTCATTATTTGTGGTTCGAGTCTGTCCTTTTTGCTCCCCTTTATCTGACATATTTTGCTGTTATTGATAGCAGAGTTGGGGCTACCGTAAGTTACAATTAAATTTTCAAATTCCTATAGCGCATTTTTATAAGTGATGTTAGACTATTAATGCAACGTGGTATAAAGGATATAAATGACTATCGTAACATCCACAAAGGTGCAGTGGGTATGCACCCATAAGTCCCCAAAAGAGAACAATAGCCAATTTGTGGTATCTAACACCCAATCTATGGGTGTATCTCAATTTGTCTTGACTTCTCAAGAGTACTATCAGCAGAAACATCCTGAAATGATTGGATAATGCGTGTGTACAGAAGACTTTGGCAATACCCGATTAACCGATTCATTATTCAGGAGTGAATGACATATGTCAGAAGAACGTATACAAGGTACAGTTAAGTGGTTTAATGCCGAAAAAGGTTTTGGATTTATTTCACAAGCTAACGGTGATGACCTCTTCGTACACTACTCAGAAATTCAAACATCAGGATACCGTACACTTGATGAAGGTGCGACGGTTGAATTCGTGATTACTGAAGGTCGTAAGGGTAAACAAGCTAGCGCAGTGACAGTCGTCGAAAGCTAAGCCTGTCTACTTAATTAAATAGACATTTCGACCCGTCTTCTTCCATAAGGCGGGTTTTTTATTCCCTCACCCGTAACGCCTCATCCAAGCCAAACAAAATATAACTTTCACCGAGGTTCGCACTACACGGCAAGGGCAGACCTGCTACACTTGAGCTATATCTTAAAACTATTGAATAGGATAAATATAGATGCGCCTAGCAGTTTTTGCAGATATTCACGGTAATTTACCCGCATTGATGGCGATGTTAGAAGATATGAAAACGAGTGGCGATTTTGACCAAATTTGGTGTTTGGGTGATATTGGCGCACTCGGTGGACAAGCCCACGACTGTATCGAGGCTGTTATTGCCTTACGCGAGCAATATGGCAAAGATACATTTAAGGTTATTGGTGGCAATACAGATCGCTATCTGGTTACAGGTGAACGCTTTCCGATGACCCCACCCAAAGAAGAAGCTGAGTTTACAGCCTATCGCGATAATGTGGTTAGCATGAGTGCTGTTTATAATTGGAATATGATGCAGTTGACATGGACAGACTTCGAGTTCCTGAACGCTATTTTGGGGCGCGAGCTTCGTCATGATGTTAAGGACTATGGCATGGTACATGGCTTTCATGCGGTACCGGGTAATGATGAAGCGATGTCTTTACGCCCTGATACAGATGATGAAGAAGCACAAGATGCCCTCTTAGACCGTGCTGGACGTTTGGCGATTTGTGGTCACACGCACCTACAGATGGAACGTCAAGTCGGTGCATGGCAAGTGATTAATTCAGGCAGTGTTGGCATGTCCTTCGCGAACCCTGGATATGCGGAATGGGCGTGTTTGAGTTGGTTAGATGGTGACGTGGCGATTGATTTGCGACGTGTACCTTATGACGTTGATGCAACCTTGGCGCAATGGGAATCTGCTGGTTATCCAGAATTGGATTGGGCGCGGACTCGTTTAACAGGGGCGTGAGTGTAAAGGATAATTATCATGCCAAAACGTGGGAAATTATTTGAGGATATGCAGGGCGATGATCGTCAAGCGGTTTTACTGGTATCGCAGGTTGGTGGAATGCCTAATGAGGTGCAACTGGTTTTAGAGACTGCTGAATATGATGCTGAAGCTGATGGTTTGCGCCCACTTCATAATTATATTGTGCGTATACTGGGTGTTATTGAGCATCGCATTGTCAACTTGGGGACAACTGTCGGTCATGTTCAATTCACAGAAGACCATCCGCTCCTCTATCAATATAATAAAACCCCTGTTGCGCTCTTTGTCCGAGGGCAAGCACCTGATATTAACGCGCTTGTCTTGGATATTATTCAAGCCCACTCTGAAGTTTTTGGCTTATGGCGACGCTTCCCAGAGTATATGAATGTGGAAAAGCCCTTATTCACACTCTTTGCCGAGGGCGGTGGATTGCTTGGGCAGATGCCGAAACCTCTTGCCGACAAGCTGGTTACTGTGATGGAAAAGCATGGGCTAGAGACCAAGATTATCGAAGGCGAAAACCCGACAGCTAAAAATAATAACCCTATGTTGAGAGAACAAGGCATCAAAGTCTTGCTTGTAGGTGGCTCATATTTTATATCTTATGCTTTCTCGGTTGATGAACTCGGTAAAACATAGATTTTGATGAGGGTATTCAAATCTGGACAAACAAGCAAAGGTTTTGACCACAACGCCCCAGAAGATGCCGAGTATGATTTTCGGCTGACCCTCGTTGAATGTCCCTATAATGTGACATGTCGATTGTAGGGATAGCACAACGCTGTGTTAGAATCTGATGATAGGCTCATAACCAGAATATAGGATTCATCCCTCAATACTATATAAGTGGCTGGTCGAAAGAAATTGAAATTTTGTAGGGTTGATGCCGAGTCATCAACCGCTT
>CAYGTY010000181.1:8017-12345 GCA_964352825.1 uncultured Anaerolineaceae bacterium | reverse complement strand
CGGTCATTGATAAACATCCGCAGTTCATCCCGATGCGGTCCTGATAGGGTCACACCGCGTTGAATCGAATCACGGCGTTCAGCCATGAGGTGTTCCAAAAACTGCGGTTTGATTTGCTCAGGTGTCAGTTGCCGATTGAGGTCTAATCCCAACACATCAAATGAGAGTTGCTTACTATCGGTATCCGATGTGGGCATGATGCTCGGTTGATATTTGAGGGTTAGGGTTTCACCACCACCTGTGAGTGCGTGATGGGTGTCTTGCGCTTTGAGTTCTAGTTCCCGTAGAAATTTTTGTCGTCCAGCGATAATCACAGAGCCATTGGTCGCGAGTTGCTCATCCCAAAATTCTAGTTCAACAGGGTTCGAGCGTTTTTCTGCAATCCGCTTGAGCAAGGCATTCCGTTGGGGCAAGAGCTTATCATATTCGTTTAATGCCATCAGATAATTGACATCGACTTGGGTCAGGGTGGTATTCATAAACCGCCGACGGTCTGAAGGTGAGCCTTCAATCAACGATAAATCTTGTGGAACAAATAAGACCACACTCAATAAACCGACAACATCCATCACCCGTTTATCGACATTATTGTGTTGGATACTCTTTTTAAAGCGCGCCCCACCGCCACTGGTATCCAGCATCAGTGTAATATCGAGTTTGTGATAGGTGCTTTCGCGGTTGCCTAATTCAGCCGACATCCGCGCAAAGGGAATCGGGTCATTTTCAGTCCGCCAATGAATCAATTGACGGTCACTGGTTGTATAGGGCGAGGTTGAAGTCGCGAGATAATATATCGCCTCAAGCACACTGGTTTTACCCTGTGCATTATCGCCAAACAAGACAATCGGCTTATCTGTCGGTAAGCTCAACTCAAGGCGTGCATAATTTCGGAAATTCGTAAGCGAAAGATGGTCAATGTGCATGACAAATTTTCTGTATTGTAGATAGATAGGCGCATCTATTGTAACAGAACATTTGTATAGTCAAAGTCAACTTTGTATCAGATTTTGATAGACTATGTCGCAAACAAATCCGTCGTATTTTGTTCTACTAAATCAGCAGATGCTTCGGGATAGAGTTGGATGAAATGTTCATGACTTGAATATTCGATCTGCATCTCACGTGGGATATTGCGGAAGGGGCTATTCTCGCCAAATTGTGTTTGATGTGCCATCATCGCTTCTTGTTGAATGTCAAAATAATCAACGACATCGATCTCATGCGTAATTTGCGCTTCAGTTGCTTCTAAAATATCTTCAGGCAGGCTAAAATTATCAAAGGCATCTTCAGGGATAATCCCTTGTTTAACAGCTTCTTGCATCATCCCGATAAAGCGCGAAAATTTAATCACAGAATGGAAAAAATAATCAGGCTGATAGGCATTCGGGATTTCGGGATAGGCAGTTGGGTCACTCACAAGTGGAAAGGCTTCTGTCACCCATGTGCTGGTGATTTTATGGTCAGGGTGTCCATACCAGCCAAAAGGTTCAAAGGTGATGACAGCATCAGGTTGATAGTCGCGCATTAGTTTAACGAGCTTGCCTTTGACCTCATCAGGGTTGGCATTGATATAGGCGCGTGGGTCATTATTTTCGTCCGTCCCATCCATACCCGAATCACGATAATCCAAAAATTCGAGATGTTGGATACCGAATACAGCACAAGCCGAGCGTAATTCTTGCTCACGGACTTCTGCAAGGGTCTCAGGGGTTGCTAGTGCAGGGTCGCTGATTTCGCCAACTTCACCGCGTGTCGCACAAACCAAAATCACTTCATGTCCTTGTTTAATATAATGAGCGAGTGTGCCACCCATTGCGCCTTCGTCATCTGGATGAGCAAAAACTGCCATAATCTTCCGCATAATTTGACCTTATCTATTGTCACTTATTTGTATGGTCTTATTGTGAGCCTATAAGCAAACTTATGCAAGACATTCTGTCTACCACTCACGTATTATTCAGACAATGTAAGAACAGCATCTGTTACTTTGATAGTGAATCTGATAAGGTTGAAAAAATTTTTCAAGCGAGGATAAAAATTACGTATGCGCCTCAAAAATCGACTTTTCTGGGCAGTGGGATTCGGGCATCTGACCAATGATATTTTTGCATCAATGGGACCTGTTATCCTTGCCTTCTTAAGTGCTAGCATTCTGCCAATGAGCAACACACAAATCGGTCTTGCTGTCAGTATGGCACAATTGGTAGGCGCACTCTCTCAACCCCCCTTTGGCTACCTCGCTGATAAAACAGGGGGACGCTGGATAGGCACATTGGGCTTAGCTTTTCATGTCGGCTTATTCACCATAGCGATTGCTCTTGCAGCTATAACCCAACAATATTGGATGATGTTCTTCCCCTATGTGATTGCGGCATTGGGTAGTGGGGCATTACATCCTGTCGGGTCACTTCATGCTGCCGAAGCCGATTCCAAACGTTCAGGAACAAATGTCGCGCTCTTCTTTATGATGGGGCAATTTGGGCTGGCATTAGGACCAACGATAGCAGGTGTTTTATTAGATGCCGCGAACCCAAATATCTTGGGACAATTAGGCGAACTCGCAAACCTCTCTTACTTTGGTTATACCGACAATGTCATGCCGATCATCTTATTATCCCTCATCTCTATCCCTGGCATTCTGTTTCTGATGACCAGCATTCCTTCAACCCGTGAACAAATACAAGTTAGTGAAGCACAACAAAAAGCTGACAAAGAGAAAAGTAAAGCCGACTTTCCACTCAAAGCATTTGGTATTTTGGGTGCAATGGTAATTTTGCGAGGTCTCGGTCAACCGGGGTCAGTTGCATTTATTCCTGTCTTATTTGAACAGAAGGGATGGGATCCGTCGGCATATGGGGCGATTACCAGTTCATTCTGGATTGCATCGGCGATTTCGGGTGTTGCATTTGGACGACTCGCCGACCATTATGATCGTCGTAAAGTGATGATGGTGAGTATGTTAATGTCTGCCCCTGCCTTCTTCTTGCTCCCAGCTTTTGAGGGAGTCTTTGCATTTTTACTTGCGATTGCAGCAGGCGGACTTTCGGGTGGTTCACATAGTATTATCGTTGTCCTCGCCCAAGACCTAATTCCGATGCGGAAGGGTTTTGCATCAGGAGCAATTTTAGGATTCATCTTCGGGACAGGTGCGGTTGGTAGCTTTATTATCGGGGCAGTGTCTGACCAAATTGGACTCGCGACCACCTTCCAGATTGTTGCATTTTTGATTGCTGCCGCTGGTATTTTGGCACTCTTCTTACCGAAGCAAAATAAAGGCTAACCATGCCGAAGTTACTCTATATCTCGATGATGCGATTACCAACAGAAAAGGCGCATGGTCTACAGATTATTCAAAACTGCGAAGCCTTTGCAGATAGAGGATATGATGTCACATTATGGGTAGCTCGACGATTTAATACCGCTGAGATGCGTGCCATAAAAGACCCCTATGTGTATTATGGTGTTCAGCCCAACTTTAAAATTCAGCATATTCCTTGTATCGATTTATTCCCACTATTTCCTGCGGATAGCTTGGGCGCACGTATCGCATTTTATATCCAGCTTGTCTCTTATGTAATCATGATGAGCTTGTTTGCCTTGTTCACATCAGCCGATATTTATTATAGTCGTGATGAAGCACTCTTGGCGGTCTTGAGTTGGTTTAAGGCAAAATCGACATTAGCCTATGAAGCGCATCTATTTTCACCGACTGAGCGAGGTGCATCACTCCAAAAACGGGTGATCAAGAATGTCGGCAGTGTGATAGCGATTACCCCAAAATTGCGTGATGACCTGATTGAACAACGTGGCGCAGACCCACAACGGACACTTATTGCACATGATGGCATCCGCCAAGCACGCTTTATGGATGTTCCTGATAAATTGACGGCACGGCAAATGATTGGTTGGGATGACTCGGCATTTATTGTTGGGTTCGTTGGACGCTTGCAAATGATTGGCATGGATAAGGGGGTTGGGACATTGGTCGAGGCTCTTGCGAAAGTCGATAATGTGTATTTGGCGTTGGTCGGTGGTCCTGATGAAATGGCAGAGCAGTTATTTCATAAATGGAAAGCACTGGATTTAGATGAATCGCGATTTTTATATGTTGGACATGTCGCCCCTGATGAAGTCCCACGCTATTTGAGTGCCTTTGATGTCTGCGCCATGCCTCATCCTCATACGACTCAATTTGCGTATTACACCTCACCATTGAAGTTGTTCGAGTATATGGCATCTCATAGCGCGATTGTTGCTTCTGATTTACCTGCATGGTCGGATGTTGTCACACACGAAGAAACCGCTTTACTTGTCCCCCCGTCAGATGT
>CAYGTY010000181.1:0-7917 GCA_964352825.1 uncultured Anaerolineaceae bacterium | reverse complement strand
GTGGTCATCTCCAATTTACGGCGTGACATGGCTTTTTCTGCGACATCAATGAATTTCTCTAGGGTATATTCGCTGACATTACTGCCGTCACTCCATACAAAAGGTGGGATAATCTTGGGTGCTAAGCCGTTCATAATATTGGATGCCACACCAACAGTTGCCCCACCAACGAGCATCACCCCAATCCCAAGTTTGACATGGTCGCCGAGGACTATCCCCATCTTCATCAGACCGGTATCCACCATCTGATTATTCACTTCCATACGGATATTGCTATAGGTGTTTTTGAGGTCGCTATTGGTCGCGATTGCCCCAATATTCACCCATTCACCGAGATAACTATGCCCCAAAAATCCAGCATGATATTTGTTGCTATACCCCTGAATAATCGATTCTTCGAGTTCGCCACCAATCCGACAGACAGGTCCTATGCTTGTGCCTTCGCGGATTTGCCCACCGACGATACGCGTTTTATTACCAACATAAGTCGGTCCTTGGATTAAGCTAAAAGGCTCGATTTCGACACCTTCACCAATATAAATTGGACCACCGCGCGCATCAATCACTGCCATCGCATCAATCACTGCGCCCTTACCGATATAAATTTGTGATGGGTTATAGAGGACGGCTTGGTGATGCACCTCGCCATGAATCCCTGATTGAACACAAGTCTTAATGTCACTTTCTATCATATGAGGATTGACTTCAATTAAATCCCAAGTGAATTCGGCACACCGTACATCTATATCAATTCGTTTTACTGTGTCATCAAAACTATTGAGTGCGCTGGTAATATCTTGGTCAAGTAAATAATATGCCAGTTGTCGAGCATGTTGTGTATCGAGGTATGCGGCAATGAGTCGCCCTTGTGCCAGATAAACAGTATTTTCATCAGGCAGTAAGGTGATTTTGCGAGATAAGGCAAAGGCTTGAATTACTGTTCCATTCACAAACAACATCCGTCCATCAAGGTCAAATGCGGATGTTAGTGGAATAAGTCCACTTTCGCGCAAGGTCGGATTCAGGTTTTTACGACAAATCAAGGTGACATCATCAGGATTAAACGCCTTGATGATACGCTCATGTAAGGTAAATATGCCACACCGCAATTGAAAAGTTGGGCGCAGGTAAGTCAAAGGATAAAAATTAGAATAGCTATCATCTTCAAAAATACATAAACGCATATTGTCACCGATTCTTTAATTTCGTTCAAATAGTGTAACCGTAACTCCTACCAATGAGAAGATTGAGGCAAAGCTCGATTTTAGCTCACAATTTGATTGAATTTAGTTAGGATTCCCCAATATTAAGGTTTTTCAGCTATTTTATGTCATAATATTCAATTAAGAAAATCTTGTCCTACTAAAGACTATCAATGGATTTGTGTTATGTCTACTATGCTACAAAATATGAGCATCGGTCGTCGCTTGATGATCATCATTATCAGCATCAATTTATTGACTCTGATATTAATTGGCTGGGTTGCTGTGACCAGTAATCAGCAATCCTTAGAGGTGCAAGCTCGCCAGCGTTTTGCAGAGAAAAACCAACAAGCTGTACAAGCCATTAGTAGCGAGCTTGAAAATGTGATTACAACAGCAAATCAATTGCAGGTGAACCTATCCACGCTCCAATCCTATTCTCAAGTTCAGCTAAGGACACTCATCCGTGATATTCTGATACAAGATAGTGACAAACTCATCCAACGGGTGGCTGTCTACCGCCCAGCCATTGCCAGTGAGGGCGACGCAGGGGATGACTCGATTGTTGTGTATCAAGATTTTGAATCAGGCTTTGGGGCAAGTAATTCTATTCGTACCTATATCGCTGATAATCAACAACCTAGTCCTTCTGCCCCAATGTATGAAGCACTGGAACAAGGCGAGCCAATTTGGTTTAAACAAGATATAGCCTATACCGACGGCAATAACCTCGGTGCGGTGTCTCTCGCGCTCCCTTATGATTTTATGGGAGAATCTGGTGGACTTGTTTGGGTTGATGTTGTCGAACCCATATTTCAAACAATGGTCACACAGCAATTGAATCAGGTTGCACTCCTCTCAAACACACAAAGTGGCTTTGCTGTATTGATAGATGCCAATGGCAATATATTAAGCAATCAAGGTAATCGTGGAGACGAAGTTACAGCATCTCTCATTGCTGAAATCTTATCACGAGCAGATGAAAATACTGCCACACTCGAAAATCTTATCCCGATAGAAGACCCTATTACAAATGAGCAAGAGTGGGTATCGGTCAATAAACTCGGTGTTAATGGGTGGCAATTTATCAGCATCCTACCGCACGAAGATATCCCTGCCTCCTCTGGGATTTTGGTTTTACAGATGATTTCAATTTCAGTTGTCGGCATTGTTCTTATGATTTTGGCGATTAATTACTTTGCACAGAATAATATTATTAGACCTTTGGAAAACCTGAGTCGTGCCGCACAAGAGATTGGGTCTGGTGATTTGCGTTATCACATTGCTTATCGGCGATATAATGATGAAATTGGTTATCTGGCACGCGCAATGGAAGGCATGAAGGGCAATATTAACCATTCCTATAATGAGTTACGCGCATGGAGTCGTACCCTAGAAGCCCGTGTGTATGAACGGACGAAAGAGTTGAACGCGACTCGTAAAGAAGCCGAAGATGTCGCCAATGACTTACAGGCGGTTTATGATGAATCGTTGATGGTTGTCAATGAGCCAACATTAGAGCCAATTCTTGAAGCCTTAGTCCATCGGATTTTGAGTTTGTTATCTGCCAGTTATTGCAGTATTTGGCTAGTAGATGAAACAGGTCAATTTTTACAACTTGTCAATAATACCGAAGATGACACAATCACAGACTTTGTCATTCCAATTAATGAAGGGTTAGTCGGTAAAAGTATCAGTGAGCAATCTGTGCTGACTACCGATGATTATAGTGAATACGATAATCCTGTTATTTTGCCCTTTGAAGATAAAGCGCCCTATGTTCGTGCGATGGTTGCCCCGTTGATGTTTGATGGATACCCGATGGGGGCAGTTTTTGCTGGGCGTGATGCTGATGGTGAGCCATTTACAGATGCCGATACCCGCTTGCTATCGCTATTTTCCAACTTAGTTTCGCCCGCCGTTCGTAATGCACAATTATTTACCCAACGTGAAGAAGCTCGTCGCGATGCAGAACGTGCCAATCATGTAAAGACACGCTTTCTTGCTAGTGTTACACATGAGTTACGCACACCTCTAAACTTGATTATCAATAATATGGACTTTATGCGGATTGGTGCATTTGGTGATGTCACAGATGAGCAATTTTCGCGCTTAAACCAAACTGTCCGTAGTGCGGAACATCTTCTTTATCTGATTAATGATTTGCTGGATGTCAGTAAGATAGAAGCGGGTGAAATGCAACTATTTATTCAACCGAGCGACATTCAGACCATCATTGAAGATACGGTTGATTCCGCTTATGCGTTTATCGAAAAAATTGAGGAAAAAGCAGACCGTGTTGAACTTGTCATTGATGTAGCCGAGAACTTACCTAAGCTCCCGATTGATGCACGACGGATTCGCCAAGTGATTACCAATCTACTCACCAATGCGATTAAGTTCACACACGATGGCACGGTGACATTGATCGTAAAACCTGTAGCGGAAGGGGTTTATTTTGCAGTACAGGATACAGGCATCGGTATTCCTGATAATGAAAAACAACTCTTGTTTGAAGCCTTTGAGCGCACCACTCAGGCAAAAGAACAATCGATTGAAGGGACAGGCTTAGGTTTGCCGATTTCCCAATTTTTGGTGCAACAGCACGGAAGTGAAATTGAGGTTGAATCGATTGAGGGCAAAGGAACAACATTTATGTTCACATTATTATTTGTTATGCCAACATCTGATGAGACTCAACCACAAGCCGTCATGCCCGTACTTAAATCAGACTAATAAGCTGAAATTTAACGAGATTTGCGCTATAGTAGCTCATTATTAACATGAAGGAAAACTAGGAACACATATGTCAGAGCAAATTGATCTATCACAATTAAATGCCCTTGTCGTTGAGGATGATGCAGGTGGTATGGCAATTATTGGTGTGATGATGCGCCACTTGGGTATCAAAGCCTTTATCAATACCACAGGAGAAGGTGTTATCAGTATGGCACATGCCATGAAACCACCACCAGACATTATCTTCCTTGATATTAATTTACCACGAACGACAGGGTATGAGATACTAAAACAAATTCGAGCTGATGCTAAAATTAAAGATGTGACTGTTGTGGCTGTAACGGCACAAGACGCTGATACAGAAATCCCAAAAGCCAAAGAAGCTGGGTTTGATGCTTATATCGGGAAACCTATCAGCCGTATGCGCTTCCCACGCCAATTACGTCGTATCCTGAAGGGTGAAGACGTTTGGGAAACCTATTAAAAATCCTATCCTGTTGGACTCACGGGAGTTAAAATGGGGAAGGCTAGTGTTTCTGGTAAATTTGCTAAACCATCATTGCCCAGTTCTTTACCGTTGATATGCAATGGATTAAATAATAAGGGTAGGGTTTCACGAATACGATGATCGTGTCCACTGGGTGCGCTGATATTGACTGCGATAAAGTGTTCATCAGCTACTTTTAATGCCAAAATCAATGACAAATTCCCATTGTCGTTCGTCAGTGTATAATATGCCGCCTGATGTCCACCCCAATCAAAGGGTATTGGATCCTCATGTACTACATTCTCAGACTTTTCATTGGATGTTCGTAATACCAAATTCAGAATCTCAGCAATTGAATGTTTTTCAAGGTCATACTCAACATTAATATTGCTCAAGGTTGGTACCCAGATGTTGACTAGCAAGCCTTTTAATCCACCTGATGTGCGAAAAGGATCATCCCCTTCTGCCATAATGAGGTGATTCCCTGTATTCACATAAACATCCCAACCGGGAAGTTGTTGTAGCGTAATGGTGACATCATCAAATTCAAATGCAACAGGTGAGACGGTTGCTGTTGGTTCGGGTATTAAAGTGGGTTCGGGTGCAGAAGGTACACATGCCCCTAATATAAACAGGATGATAACGAGATACTTTTTCATTTTATAACTCTTATGGATTGAGTATATATCAGACTATGATTGATTTGATAAATATATAATATTGTTATACTAACATCAAAACCTGAGCTTAATTTAAATATTCAATCAATACTCATGAAGAATCTCATAATTGGCTAACGTTTGCCAGCCGCTAATTGAACAGATTTTGGTGAGCGACGTAAGGTCATCATGGCGGTTATGCCAACCACAGGACCCAATGCCAAAAATGCAAATGCCCATTCCCAGCCGACTGCATCCACAAATGTCGGAATCAGCCGAATCGAAAACAAAGTCAATAAAAAGCCCATACTGGTTTGTAGCGTCAAGGCAGTCCCGACCAATTGTTTATCCGCTAATTCACTGACACATGCTGAAAATTGTGCAGAGTCTGCGACGATAGCAAACCCCCATAACAGAGCGACAAGCGTTAACAATATTGGATTTCCACCAAATAATTGACCAATCAATATCGCACATGTTCCACTCATTATTAATGATAGGGTTGTCAGGGTGGTTCGCCCAAATTGATCCGCCAACTTACCAGCAATTAAACTTCCAAGCCCACCAGCCGCCACAACAGCAAACGATACAAGACTCGCTACCGTGCTATCGATCCCAGAAATCGCAAAACTCGCTAATAAGAAAGCTGGAATCCACGCCCACATCGCATATAGTTCCCACATATGACCCAGATAACCGAGATTGGCGAGCATCACCTCACGGTCACGCAAGATTGCCCCGATATGCTCCCACTTAAATTTAGGAGAAGTTGTCACATAAGGACCGACATCAATGAACAAGAGACCAATCACACCTCCCAATGCCGCCAAACCTGCTGCTAAATACAGAACAGGTTGCCATTCGGTCACACCACCCACAGCATTGAGTAGATGAGGGGAAGCTGAACCAATCGCCAACGCACCCACCAATAAACCAATCCCTAAACCACGGTCTTCTTTTGTCCATGTGGTCATGATTTTCATACCAACAGGATAAACTCCTGCAAGGAAAATCCCCGTCATGAACCGTAAAATCAGAGCCACCGTTAAATCATTTGCAATCAATGGAATCAAGGCTGTCATAAGGGCAGAGGCAAAGGTTGTCACAGTGAAAAAGAGTTTACTGGGAATACGATCTGCCAGTGTGAGGATTGCCGACCCAAATGCACCCACCACAAAGCCAACCTGCACCGACATCGTTAACCATGATTGACCATTGGCATCCAATGACCATGCCTCCGTTAATGCAGGCACAACTGCTGAAGCCGAAAACCACACCGCCATCGCTAATAATTCCGCCAGCGATAAAAGAAATAAAGTGCGCCATTTATGCTGTTTCATCTGAGGTGATGCGGTCATAAGTGTTTCCATTCATAGGTGTTGAGTTGAATACAAGTGAGTATGCTGTGAAACCATTACGATTTAACAACGTCCATCTAACTTATACCATGATTGACGAGTTCGACACACTCAAGATGATGTTATAGTGAGGTTTTACGGAAAATTACAGGGATTCGTAGAATGTATCAGCTTGCCACAGAGCAGGATTCGCTTGCACATATTCGCGGATACGATTGAGGTCGGGCAAATTACGGATGATGTGGTCGTGATAATTACGTTGCCAGACGGGGTGGTCTGGTGGATTATTGGAACGGTTAATTCGTTTTGTTACCACTGATTTAAATTGCCCGATTATAGAACCAAGCGAGGCAGGTTGTAATGTTACGTTGGGGCGATTCGCCAAATTGCCTGTACATTCTTTATCATCACCAACAATCATGATAATGCCATGCACATGATTCGGCATAATAACAAACACATCCAATTCAACATATGGACGGACAATCGCCGTTTTCGCCCATTCCTCTTCCACAATCGCACCCCAAGCATTCACCTTCATCTCACCATCAATGATTTCTCCGAATAGGTGTAGACGTTGATGCGCACAGAGGGTTACAAAATATGCACCCTCTTGTGAATAATCATAATCTTTGAGGCGTAGGCTATTTTTCCGTCGAGGTTGGTTTTTCATAGGGTATCTTTCGCTTTTGTTAAGGCGATTTTTTATTATCAGCCTTCGCCTTTCGTTGGGGCGACTCGCCGAGTCGCCCGTACAGCCTCATCGCTCGCCTAACAGAATTCAGAAATCAGCAATTCAGAAACCAGAACATTTATTCGTAAGAGAGGACGCAACGAAACCCGAGGTCGTTCCCGTAGCTGTTAGGGACGAACCAGTAACGGGTAGCAGAACGCAAGCCCCCACTAAGGGAATTGTCCCAATAGCCGCCCCGCAAGGTGTATAGAACATCTGTTTCGCCTCCTAAATCTGCTTCACGTCCATCACTTGCCACGTAAGGATAATTCTCAAGGACACTGCGAGTCCATTCCCAAACATTACCGCTCATATCTAATGCACCGACCCATGATACGCCTGCCAAAATACTGCCAACATCGGCTGTGCCTTGTGATGAGCCACGATTCCAGACAGCATTATTCTCGTTCCAGTCATTACCCCACGGGAAGTACAGCTCATCGGGACCGCGTGCCACATATTCCCATTCTGCTTCGGTTGGTAAGCGTCCACCACGTAGGGCACAAAAATCACGTGCTTCAAACCATGTAATATCCTCAACAGGGCGATTTTCACCATCAAAATCTGGGGGATCGGCTTGTACACCACCCAAACGCTCGAAATCTGCCTGTGTGACTTCGGTCTTATCCACCCAAAACGGCTTATCAAAGCACTGTTCCTCACCATCTGCCGTTCCATTGAATGAGTTGGTATCATTCCCCATCACAAAGCATCCACTTGGCACAAGTACCATCTCTAC
>CAYGTY010000180.1:5240-12356 GCA_964352825.1 uncultured Anaerolineaceae bacterium | reverse complement strand
ATACTTTACTTGTGAATCCATTGATTCTCTGCGCCTCCGTGTCTCCCTATCTCATCGTTAGGCTTTTGACCTACCCCCATTCCAAAATATTGAAATGCCCTGTGCTTCTTTGTGGTGAAAATCTTCGCCTGTTTGCTGTAAAATCATGGTTAGCTTTGTAATTACTATTTAACAAAGGGTAAAGTAAAACCAATGGGTAAAAAGAAAAAGAAGCGTGTAAAACCAAAGGCTGTTTGCGTCTTTCGCTGGGAGGATAAAATTTTTGTAGCAGAAGGCTATGATACACCTATATCAGAGACTTTTTATCGCCCGATTGGTGGCTCAATTGAATTTGGCGAAAAGGGACATCAAACGATTGTGCGCGAGGTCATGGAAGAAATCAAAGTGCAGGTTGCTGATGTTCAGTATCTCGGTTTATTAGAGAGTATCTTCACATATGAGGGGAAAGCAGGGCATGAAATCATGTTGATTTATGATGGACGCTTTGTTGACGATACGATGTACGATGAGAGTTTGGCTATGCAAGGTGAAGATGATGATGAAATCTTATTTACCTGCATGTGGAAACCCCTCAGTTTCTTTCGTGGTGACTCTGCGCCGCCATTATACCCAGCAGGTTTGCTAGTCTTATTGGATGAACACTCTAGCGCATAAAGGTTGTGACTGCTTCGAGCAAGATAGGTAAAGCAAAGATATGATGCCAACCTTGTTCTTCGCTAGCGAGTTGACCAAATGTATAAATACGATGCCCTTGATTCATCGCATCTTGCATTAGACCGACTAAAGGACTATCAACCTCAGCAATCCATGTTGTGACCCCTTCATTGTGGCTATCGTCTATCCCATCAAGAAAATCAGCAGGAGCATAGGGGAGTGTGTCGCGGGCTTGGGCTGATAGATAAGGTGTAACATGCGGTTTGAGTGGATAGGCTTCGACTGACATTATCGCGAGTTCCATATCAAGCTGTTCCATATACGCAAAGTGTATAGCGGTCACAAATCCCCCGACTTGTACTTGTCCATCCCAATCGAGGCTATCATTATCTGTCCACGCCAATTGCCGTAATGGTGCGCCTTTCTCCCCCCAACAAATCGTCACATTATCAGGTACAATAGCTAATTCAAATTGACCTTTGTTTCCAATAACAGGTATCGTTTGATTGACAGATGGCATCATGTGGATATATGGTTGAGCATACGCTGGGAGCGACCATGCTTGACAAAGCGATATTTGAACTGTCATTAAGATACGCCTTAAATTTTATAGAAATCTTAACGATTTTGCCGTATTTTTATCAGAATTGACAGTTATAATCACATTACAGGATACAACTAAGGAACTTGAACAATGGATATACGGATACCACTGCCTTCGATGATTCGACATCAGGTACAAAACACAGATTATCTATGGGCGCAGATTGTCTCTAATCTGATTAGTCCACCTGTTGTTTGGGCTATCTGGGTGTATCCAATTGCTTTTGAGGTCACGCCTTCACAAAATACAGCTTTTTTTCACGCAACCGTGTTTACACTTTTGGTCTGCATTATGCCCATGGTGTATGTGGGATATATGGTCAAAATTGGGAAAATCGGCGATTTACATATGCGCGAAAGCCATGAACGCTACATCCCTTATGCCGTATCGATTGTAGCAAGTTGTATTACAATGGCGGTATTATATGCCCTCGGTGCACATCCTGTCCTCTTAATTTTATCGCTCATCAGTATCGTACAATTGAGTATCATGCTTGTCGGTACATACTTCAATCATATCAGCGCCCATGCAATGGCAATTACAAGCGTGACTTCGGCAACGGCTCTTATCTTTAGTTTATCCAGAAGCTATTTGATTGTGCCTATCATCATGTTGGTTGTGCTGGCTCGGCTTGTGCTCAATCGGCATACACCTGCACAGTTAATCATTGGTGCGCTCATCGGCATCCTGACACCTTTCAGTGTTATCGCGTTGTTATTCCTAATCTTATAAGGTGCTTGAGTCATTTTGTTTCTTTGCTATAATAAAAATAGAAGCTCCAGTAGCTCAGCAGGATAGAGCACCAACCTCCTAAGTTGGGTGTCGTAGGTTCGAATCCTATCTGGGGCGATAGATAAGCCAGCATAATGATGTATGCTGGTTTTTTGTTTTAAGGGCGATCCTATATTAAGTGCTGGACAGATTTTTACGTATCATCATTGTCTTGCTGAGCTTGCTTACGAAGGAGCGCACGTTCTTTACGAACCCGTTTATTGCGCTTACGGAAATATTCTTGCATCTCATCGAAATAGGTTAGGGTTTCTTGAATTTCTTCTTCTCCCATCAAATATGCCTCAAAGCCTTTGGCGCGCCGTTGTCGTGTCACTTCATAGATAAATAAAGCAGCACAGACAGAGATATTCATACTCTGTGCAATACCATTCATCGGAATCGTGACTTGCTTATCCGCCATCGCCATTGCTTTTTCAGTTAAGCCTCGTTTTTCGTTTCCCATGAGCATCGCAATTTTGGGGTGGCTTAAATCGGCTTCAAAAATCGTTTCAGCATCGGGGTCAATCACTGTTGCGACAACCAACCAGCCCTCATCTTGAAGGGCTTTTATACCCTCTTCGGTACTATGATGAATATGATAATTGATCCATTTATTGGTCGCGGTTGCGCTATCTTTACCGATTTCTTTGGGGTTAAATATAGGGTTTTCTTCAAAAATCACATTGATGTCTTGGATACCAAAAGCATCGCAGGTACGGGTGACAGCCCCCAGATTGTGTGGGTTAAATACATCTTCTATCACCAGTGTGAATCCCGATTGGCGGTTACGGGCGACGGCTTCTAACTTCGCTTGGCGTTCATCTGTTGTCATAAATTGCTCTTTGATTATCGGATATGTAGGCGACCTATCATACCCGATTTTATGAGTCGGGTTAATTGTTGATGTGATGGAGTTGGGGCAAGAGGTCCGATTTTAAAATTATCTTATCGGCTGAGCAGATGGATATGTTTTCTGTTTTCAGTCGAAATGGGTTCTGCTGTCCAGCCATCAGCGATAAATTGAGCCAGAATCGATTCGACATTCTCATCAAATTTTTCACGAAGATGTTGGAAGTCCGCACTGCGCTGCTGTGAATTATAGCGGTCACCACTACCTAGAAATTTCCACGATTGTATCTTCCCAGATGTTTCATGATGGGCTGGCGGGTCTGCGTGATGACCTTCATAAATATCAACCCAACCATATCCTTCATCTCGACTAAAAGTAATATCGGCGACCAATGTCACCGTGCCAGTTGTAATTTCATTATCGAGCTTCTTCGACATGCTGAGTTGTGCGGTTGAGGGTTTCGCTGTTTCTCGTTGATAGGGTGTTGTCTTCTTCTTTGTAGGAGCAGGATGGACAAATTTGGGTTTATTATCCTTGGGTTTGTGAAAACGAGTTTCGACGACATAAAAACCAATACCGCCAATAACAGCAAAGAGTATGAGTATGATAATCATTGATGCCATGTGTTCACCTATTTTGTGAGCTGATATTTTTGAAGTATAGGACAACTCAAGATTTGGGGCAAATGCAGGGCTGTGTACAGCGAGGTCATCCTATCAAGCGATTGTCCTGTACCACTTATTGCAAATGTGGTGAAAAGTAATGTTCGCTTGTACAATAGTATGATAATGTAAATCATTTAAATTAGAGAGACTTATTAGGTTTAACCATGCTAGAAGCCCAAGCTACCGCAGATGACGGCAGTCGATTATCCACAGATACCATCCGTCAAATTTTAACACAAGGACTTGAGGGAAAGTTCGCCAATGACAAAGTCTTAGTCCTCATCCCTGACCACACACGCAGTATTCCACTCCCCACATTATTTTATATGCTTGTCGAGATATTAGAGGATACCGAGCAACTTGATTTTATGGTTGCGCTCGGCACACATCCCCCCTTATCCGAAGAGCGATTGATGGAATTGGTGGGGATGACATATGAAGAACGCAACGGTACATATCGCCACATCGGGTTATTCAATCATGAGTGGGATAATGATGATGCGCTGATGAAAATTGGCAAAATCAAGAAAAAGCATATCCGCGAATATATGGGCGATGATTGGCATGATTCGCTTGACCATTCCGTATCTGTGACCATTAATCGGCGGATTGAAGAATATGACCATATCTTGATATTAAGCCCTGTTTTCCCACATGAAGTTGTCGGATTTTCGGGCGGTGCAAAGTATTTATTCCCCGGTATCTCAGGGCAAGAGATTATCAACACAACTCATTGGATGGGTGCGCTGGCGGGTGTCATGAATACCATCGGTATCAAAGATACACCACCCCGTCGGATGTTGCATCAAGCGGCTGGGATGGTTGATACACCGATTACACTAATTAGTATGGTGGTCGAAACAGATGAGTTGGCAGGTTTGTTTATTGGTGGGATTATTGAGGCATGGGAAGAAGCTGTTGCGCTCTCTAGTCAACGTCATATTGTCTGGTTGGACAAACCCTTCAAAAAAATATTAGCCCAAGCCCCCAGCATGTATGATGAATTATGGACAGCAGGTAAAGCGGTCTATAAATTAGAATCGGCTGTGGCGGATGGTGGCGAGATTATTGTCTATTCCCCCAGCTTGCGTGATATCAGTGTGGTGCATGAGCAATATATCGAAAAAATCGGCTATCATGTCCGTGATTATTTCCTCGCCGACTGGAAAAAGTATAAAAAGTATCCGCTCGGTGTTGTCGCACATAGTACCCATGTTCGTGGGGCTGGCACATTTGTTGATGGTGTGGAATATCCGCGTATCGATGTGACCCTAGCAACGGGCTTACCTGAACAGACCGTGCGTAATCTTGCGTTGGGATATATCAACCCTGATGATATTGATGTGACCCACTATGAAAATCGTGAAGATGAAGGCATTCTCTATGTTCCCAAGGCGGGTGAAATTTTATATAAAGTCAAGCCAAGCTAAAGGTCGTCTGTCATGATGTCTGCTAGAGTCGTGAATACAATCTCCCATGCCTCGGCAACATCGTCATTATAGCGGTCACCAAGGTGCTGTTCTAAGGTTAACAGGAAGGCATGTATCATGATTGGGTAATCTTCTCTTTCGACCCCATAGTCTACATGTCGCCCTCCCATAGAATGGATTTTATTAACAAACTTGTCAATATCATCTAACGAGAAAATCACAAGTTTGATAATTTCAATGAACATCTGGCGTTGCCGTGCCATGTTGGTATGTGCAAATTTCTCTTGCACGGTTGAGGATAGCTCAAACCAAATATGGTAGAAATCGTCAACTGCATTTTGCCTGACTGCGACTGCAAACGTACTGTTAATAATAGCTTTTTGGTGTTGGGTGAGGTTCATGATTGCCTATTCAATGGGTTATGTGGATAAATAATTAACTATGATGTTTTTTGTAATCATATATTTATCTTACCTTAATTATCAAGGTGTTTCATAAAGATAGTGATGTTTGCCCTGTTGAATATATGACAGGGCTTGTAAACTATCGCTGATTTAAACAATGTGGATACATCTATGCAAGCATACAATCAACAACATATAGGCATCAATAACGCTTCTTTACCCCTTTGGCGAATGATATTTTTTACTATGATGGCATTACTCATCATGGGCAATACCCCAACCCCAGACCCCAACATTATTCAACCCTACGAGACAACAGCCTATCGACGCTTGGTTGTATATCAAGGACCGGGGCATACCCATCTGCAAGCGGATATCCTCAATGCTGGGATTCCTGTCAAAATCGTTGAACGCAATCATACAGGCAATTGGGTGCGCGTGATTCGGACAACCGATGATGGTACAGTGGCGATGGACGGCTGGGTGATGAGTGCCTTCCTCAATCACGATGAAAACCTGAAATATAGTCAAGTCCCTGTCAATCGCGACTTACCCGACCACAACCCCGATACTGTACAAGATGGTGCGTCTATTGCGGAGTTATATAGCTTACCGATTTTGCCCGAAGTTAGTGAAGAAATGGTAGCGATTTATAAACGTGGACAAATTTTAGGGAATCATAGTAATGTGATTACTAAAGTCGGGGATAGCCTCAGTGTGAGTGATAAGTACCTGACGATTTTTTCACAAGATGACTACGATTTAGGACCGTATGATTATCTGGAAGACACCCTCCTGTATTATAGTGCATCAACGGCTCAACCCAGTGTTGCTGCGAAAATTGGGCTAAGTACCTATGTCGTATTTGACCCTTTATGGGCAGATAAAGAACAATGCCAGCCCAACGAATCACCCTTAGATTGTGAATATCGCATCAAACAACCGAGTATCGCCTTTATCATGTTTGGTCCGAATGATGTCCGCAGTATGACCGAAACCGAATATGGCGAACAGATGCGGATGATTGTTGAAGCCACACTCGACCGAGGAATTATCCCTGTTGTCTTTACCTTTAGTGCAGACCCCGAAGTCGAATTATGGTGGCAATCAATTAACTTCAATCGTGAGTTGATGACCATTGCTGATGATTATAAAATCCCTGTAATTAACCTATGGGCAGCGACCCGACTTTTACCTGATTATGGATTAGATGAAGACGGGATTCACCTCGCGCATAGTGGCTATTTTTATCTCAAACTCAGTAATGGCGATGATGCCTTTTACGGCGTGACCTTGCAGAATTTGTTGGCGTTACGGATGCTTGATGAGATTCGCAAAACGGTTGGCATCGACATTGAAGGAGAGCCTACATGAACCGCTTATTCTTATTGATTCTGTTGAGCTTAACAATCGCTGGCTGTGATGCTGTTGCAGGAACAAGTAACCCTGCTGATACCGTAGTCAATTATATGCAAGCCAAAGTCGATGGCGATAGAGAAACCCTATCATCACTGCTCTGTGCCGAACTGGAATCGACGCTCAATCGTGAAGTTCAATCCTTCTCAACGGTTGAAGCGACACTTGAAGAAGCCACTTGCTCCCAAGTAGGAGATAGTGATGTTGTGACCTGCTCAGGGGCAATTGTTGCCGATTATGGTGGAGAAAACACCGAATTTCCATTGACCTCTTATCGTGTTGTCCAAGAAGATAGCGTCTGGAAATGGTGCGGTGAGGCTGG
>CAYGTY010000180.1:0-5140 GCA_964352825.1 uncultured Anaerolineaceae bacterium | reverse complement strand
CCACAGATGGGGCATGGGAATATATCGGGGTTGGGGCGTTGGTTGGGCTGATTCTTTGCTTTGTCGTCTGGCATGATGATTTGGATGATTGGTTTATAGTTTCGATAGTGTAGCAGAAAATGCAGGAGGATTCTGTACTTTCGGTCAGGTTGAGTCTGGTACTTAGCCGAAGTCTCTTGCAGGCTATCTCGATTATACTATGCTTATAACGATGATAACTGAGGAGATTACACGATGACACACTTTATCTGCGCGACATGTGGCGTACAATATCCCGATTTTGAACATCCCCCCGAGCATTGCCCTATCTGTGAAGATGACCGTCAGTATATCGGACATAACGGACAGCAATGGACAACCCTCGAAGCGATTCAAGCAACCCACACAGGCGTGATTAAAGAAGTTGAACCCAATTTATTTGGGATTGGAGCAGAACCACGTTTTGCGATTGGTCAACGCAGTTTATTGATAAAAAGAGAGGAAGGCAACATCTTATGGGACTGCACAACGTATATTAGTGATGATCTGATTGAGCAGGTTCAAGCATTGGGTGGAATTGATAAAATTGCAATTTCGCATCCCCATTATTACAGCAGTATGATTGAATGGAGCAAAGCCTTTGATGCCCCTGTGTATATCCATGAAGACGATAAACAATGGGTGGTGCGCCCTGACCCTGCGGTTGAATATTGGTCAGGGGATACACTTAGCATTGGCGAGGGTGTGACCTTGATTCATGCCGCTGTCCACTTTGATGGCGCACAAGTTTTACATTGGGCGGAGGGGGCTGAGGGAAAAGGTGTTTTGCTGACAGGCGATATTATCAATGTTGTCGCCGATAGACGTTATGTGAGTTTTATGTACAGCTTCCCTAATCAAATCCCAGCTTCTCCAATGGCTGTACGGCGGGTTATGAAATCGGTTGAGCCATTTGACTATGACCGTATTTATAGCGCGTGGTTTGGGACGATTTTGCCAGACAATGCCAAAGCCCAAGTTAAGTTTTCGGCACAGCGTTATATTGATGCGATTACAGGCTGATACTCGGAAAATTATATGCTCCTACTCAATACATATAGGAGCATATGATACGCTTCCCTATATCTATATCTGTTCTATGCTTGTCTGCTGAGGTTGTCGCTCTGTATTGATGCGTTTTGCCATAAGAATAAGGCGGTCAATAATGCCATCAAAGATCACCTTGTGTAATAAAAAGATCGAATACCAGTAGATATAACCAAACAAACCCTTGGGTGCAAAGTAAGCTGTCTGCACTAGACGAGATTGCCCATTTTTATCTGTATTCACCTCAAACTGCAACCATCCTCTACCGGGGAGCTTCATCTCGGCTCGTAGCAGAAGCCGACGATTCGGTTCAAGGTCTTCTACGCGCCAAAAATCAACAGCGTCACCGATACGAAGTGTCTCGCGATTGGGACGACCACGACGATACCCCGGTCCGCCAATAATTCGATCCATCCACCCGCGCAAATTCCAGAGATAGTTGAGATATAACCAGCCTGTTGTACCCCCAAGTGAGGTAAAGGCTTTATACACATCGCTTGGTGGCACATCAACTGTGCGAACACGTCGCTCGATTAACATCCCACGCTCTTCGACAAAGGTATAAGGTTCATCTTGATCCCAAGTCGCAGCCATTGAATCTGTCCATGATGTTTCGACACGATGCGCATCCAGTTCATCAAGGGCATTGGTGAGGGCTTCGTCAAAGCTCTGAGGTTGAATCTCTGGAAACAGGTCATGTGCAAGGGTGTCGGTGACAATCATTTCGTTCTTCAAACCTTGAACCAATGGACGAATAATATTCGCAGAGACAGGCGTGACCATATGCACCCAATAGGATGATAGGTGTGGTGTGAGGAGTGGGATAGGGATTAAATACCGTTTTAAGCCTCGTGCTTTTGCATAATCCAGAATCATGGTGTGATAATTCAGAATGTCTTTACCACCGATTTCGATGATTTGGTTGAAGGCATCGGCTTTATCAATCGCAGCCATCAGATATTGAATCACATCACGGATAGCGATAGGCTGTGAGCGTGTATATAGCCATTTGGGTGCAATCATAATGGGTAGACGCTCGGTCAAATTTCTGACCATCTCAAACGATAAACTACCTGCCCCGACGACCATCGCCGCACGGAATTCTGTCACATTGGGGTGATTGGCACGTAATACATCACCAACTTGCTGTCGTGATGATAAATGCTTAGATAATGTACCATCTGTATTACCGAGCCCACCCAGATAGATAATCTGGCGCACCCCTGCACGGTCTGCTTCCTGCGCAAAATTTTCAGCCGCGATTCTATCCCGCTCGGCAAACTCGGCTGTATCACCCATGCTATGGATAAGATAAAATGCAACATCAATTCCCTCTAATGCCGAAACCAGACTGTCTCTCTCCAGCACGTCACCCTCTACAGGCGTGACCTCGTTAATCCATGAACGCCCTTGTAAATGGGACTTATTCCGTGTCATTACACGCAACTGATAGCCTTGATTAAGCAAAGGGCGAATCAAGCGTCCCCCAATATATCCTGTGCCACCAGTGACTAGAATTTGAATTTTATCTGTCATATACCTCTCGCAATACGATTATGTGCAGGTTAAGTATCAAAAGTTATCTCTCCGAATATATGAAACAAAAAAATATACTATGTCTCATACAATTACATTTTACTGCATCAACTATAAAGGATGATGAATATAGAGCAATTCTTAACCCCTTGCTTATCCAAGTCGATGATAGTTGCGCTACAAAACGGTGTACTATCGTGATAGACGATGTAGCACGAAGCAGAAAGCTCAAGAATTATGCAAACGCAATCACATGTCATCATCAATGCCTTTGTGGGTAAACAACTCGAAAAACGCGGTATCCGACCGATGTATTGGGCGTTAAGCATTGGCTCGTTTATGCCTGATGTTCCGCTGGCGATATTGTCGATTGGGTACATCGTCTTATTTCAGAACTTTGGACATGAGACGGCTGGAGAAGCCGCATCTTATGCCTTTGATGTCTTGTTCTTTGAAAACCCTTTTTGGCTAGCCAGTCACAATCTATTTCATGCTCCTCTGATGATTTTTGTTTATCTCGCGATTGGGGTATATTTCGGATTTCATAAAACCTATCGCATGGGCTTATGGATTTTCTGGTTCGCTGTCGGTAATTTGATGCACAGCATCGTAGATATTCTGACCCATCATAGTGATGGACCGCTCCTCTTCTTTCCCTTAAATTGGGACTATCGTTTTCCTAGCCCGATTAGTTATTGGGAAGTGGAGTATTATGCTGTCGAATTTACGATATTTGAAGTTTCGCTATTTATCATTTTATCAATCTATTGGATTAATCAATGGCGACACTATCGCAAGTCAAAACAAGCGATGCTATCAACTGAAACCCCATGATATAAGGCGGTCTGATATGGTCATATCCACATAGTCCATACTGTAAGCGTTTCATAGTGGAGGTCACATTTTTTAGCCTATAGTATGTCAGATCGCCAAAAGTTTGGGTGAGTGTAGTCCGTAAATCGTGTTACATCCACGCTCTTTGCCCATTTCATTCCATTAGGTAATATCGCATCTGTGAGATTTGCATTTCTTAAATCCGCACCCTGAAAATCCACCCCCTCCAAGTTTGCTTCTGTCAGGTTGGCATATCGCAAATTGACCTCTGTTAACCGCGCACCCGTCAACTTTGCTCTGGTCAGATTCGCACCAACCAAAACGACTCTAGGTAAGTGTGCGTTTATAAGGGTCACGCTCTGCAGGTTTGCGCCTTCAAGGTTTGATTCATCCAGTTGAGCCTCGGTAAAGTTGGCGTACTGCAATTTTGCCTCTTTTAATATGACACGATTCAAGCGTGCATTTGTAAACTTAGCACGGAATAAGTTAGCCCTTGTGAAGTCTGCTTCGACGATCGAAAGCCCTGCGAAGTTAACTTCACATAGATTTGCACTTGTTAGATTAGCCCAATTCAACTTTGCTCCTTTGAGGGTTGCATGGCGTAAATCAGCCTCTTCTAGGTTCGCAGCATATAAGATGGCTTTATTCAAATTTGCACCTGACAAATTCGCGCCTCTAAGATTCGCTTGCAAAAAGGAGAATTCCATTAGATTAGCATTGTGCAAATCAGCATTTTCAAGATTTGCATTCTGGAAATCTGTACCATTTAATTCTGTCATCACCACCTCTTATAAATCTCAAGCAAATACTATAATTTACTTTCCAGTGTCACTATATAAACATCATATACGATTGAGGATAGCCAGTCGATAATGGGCTAATATGGACATATCCATAAGACCATGCTGTTAGGGTTTTGTGATATACCCGTGATATGCTCCCAATAGATTGACTTTAAACATAGGAGTGTATCATGCGATTTTTTAAATATAGCTTGTTTTTGACCCTCTTTATCATAACGGGCATCCTCTCAGCCCAAGACGACCTTAACTTCGAGACAATAGAATTGACAACCCCTGATGAGATTGTTTTGGTAGGCGATGTCTATATATCCGAATCGGCTGAACCCAATCAAGCGATGGTGATGACGATGCACATGCTGGGCGGTAATCGCGGTGCATATGACCCACTGCTTCCTGATTTGCTATCGGCTGGATATAGTGTCCTCAATGTCGATTTACGGGCGCACGGTGATTCGGATGGCACACGGGATTGGGATTTGGCGTTAATGGATGTGAGCCTGTGGTTGGATTATTTGCGTGACAATGAGATTTTAGGTGAACAGGGCATCGTGATTATGGGTGCGAGTATCGGTTCAAATTTAGCCTTGATGGGTTGTGCTGAGGATGCTGATTGTTTATCCGCGATTGCACTGTCTCCTGGGTTAGACTACTTTGGTGTAATGCCTGAATCATCGGTGGTTGAAGGCTTGGCAGACCGCTCCGCATTATTGGTAGCGGCACATGGTGATGTTTATAGCGCAGAGTCGATTGAGCAGATGTTCATGAGTGCAACAGGTAATGTGAGTGCACGTTTATATGCAGGTCGTTCACACGGCACAAACCTATTCCGCACAGATTATGAGAGTGTCAGCCATTTGATACTGTCGCATTTAGATGCTCAAGGTGTAATGGATAGCGAATAA
>CAYGTY010000179.1:0-12549 GCA_964352825.1 uncultured Anaerolineaceae bacterium | reverse complement strand
TACAGGTCATGAAGCCATACCCACCACTTGGGATTCTCTATATTTCATCTTATTTGAAGTCAAGAGGCTTCGATATTGGTGTGTTTGACTCCACGTTTCAATCGATGGCAGATTTTGAAGAAACCGTCAAACGTGAACGCCCATCGGTTGTTGGTATTTATGTGAATATGATGACCAAGCGTAATGCCCTGAAGATGCTAAAGTTCTGCAAAAGACAAAATATCTATGTCGTGCTGGGTGGTCCTGACCCACCTTATTATGCTCAAGATTATCTTGATTTTGGCGCAGATATTGTTGTCCAAGGCGAAGGTGAACTCACGCTGGAAGAACTGATTCCACATCTCAGTCAACATGGCTTGACTCAACTTGACGATATTCAAGGGATTATCTGGAAAGATGATACAGGGAAAGCCGTTACAAATTTTGCCCGTCCACAAATCCAAGATTTAAGCGCACATCCTTGGCCCGATAGAGAAGCAATCGATATACCCGAATACATGCGAATCTGGAAAGATAATCATGGTGCAAGTAGTATCTCTGTGATTCAAGCGCGCGGTTGTCCTTATACCTGTACATGGTGTAGTCATAGTGTATTTGGGAATACACATCGTCGCCGTACCCCAGAAGATGCCGCTGATGAAGTGTTATGGATAAAAGAAACTTATAATCCAGACATGATTTGGTATGCGGATGATGTCTTTACGATTAATTCGCGCTGGTTTTTTGCTTATGCAGACGAACTTGATAAACGGGGTGTAAGGCTACCTTTTGAATGTATTTCGCGTGCTGACCGCCTCAATGAAAAAGTCGTTTCGCGTTTAGCCGATATGGGATGTTATCGTTTATGGAATGGGTCGGAAAGTGGAAGCCAAAATGTGTTAGATGCTATGAAGCGCAAAGTCCAAGTTGAAGATGTGCAAGCCAAAACTCACCTACTCCAAAAAGCAGGCATCGAAGCAGGCATGTTCATTATGCTAGGCTATCATGGCGAGACCATTCAAGATATAGAAGATACGGTTGAACATCTCAAAATTTGTAATCCTGATGTTTTCTTAACCACCGTCGCCTATCCCATCAAAGGCACTCATTATTATGCCGAAGTCGAATCGGATGTTTTGCGTAGTGGTTCATGGGCGGATAATGCAGACCGTGATCTCACTATTGCAGGGCGATATAGTAAGCGATTTTATAGCTTTGCAACCCGCTGGATGGTAAATGAAGTTGCCTTAAATCGTGCCAACATTAACGGTGGTGTTTCACAAAAGCGTAAGCTCAAATTATGGGCAAATACAAAAATCGGTAGATTAGGGATGGCACTAACTCAGAATGAACGTGAGAATCAGGGGCAACCTGTACATGGTATGACAGGTCAATCACCAAATGTAGAATTAATAGGGTAAGCAATGTTGGGTGCAATCTGTTTCGGAACAGTTTTTGGATTTCCATTTATTACATGGGGTTTATTCCTCATGTTTGACCGTGACCGTACATGGCAAAAACAGTTGGAAAAGAGTAAGTCTAATAGACCACCTCAACGCACACCTGCATGGGATATGCGTCAAAAGATTTATGGGTCAATTCTAGTGATTATCGGCACGATTATCCTAGTGGGTTTGGTCGCCATCAACTTAGCTGTACAAACAATTTCACCACCAGCACCCTTTTAGATTATGGCAACTTTCGATTCGCTTGCCCCAAGCTATGATAAGGACTTCACTCAAAGTCCAATTGGCTTACATTTGCGTAACCGTGTCCATCGACGCTTGTTGGAACTGTGGCAAGAAGGTGATTCAATACTCGAAGTCGGGTGTGGAACAGGTGAAGATGCTCACTTCCTCGGGTCTCATGGTATTCATGTTACAGCAACCGATGCAAGTGAGGAAATGCGCCGTATTGCTAGTACAAAAAATCAATCACTCAACAATATTCAAATTCAAGAATTAAATCTAAATCAGTTACCAGATAATCAATTTAAGCAGCCTTATACAGGTGTGTTATCGAATTTTGGTGCATTGAATTGCATTGATGATTGGAGACCCTTATCACTCTGGTTATCATCACGAGTACAGCAAGGCGGTACATTAGCATTTGCTATCATGTCACCACTCTGTATCTGTGAAACCCTGTGGCATGGACTTCATCTCGACATCAAAACAGCTAGTAGACGGTGGCATAAAACAACAACTTTTACACCTGATGACGCAACATCAATTAACATCGCCTACCCAACGATCAAGCGATTAACAAAGGACTTCGCACCCTATTTCCAGCGAACACAAGTCTATCCACTGGGTTTATGTCTACCACCGAGTGATGTGTACCCTGTCATTGAGAAACGTCAAAATCTATTGAAATGGTTAAAAAGTGCGGATGATAAACTAGCAACTCTCTCTCAGCTTGCGCTATTTGCTGATCATTATTGGATTGAATTTGAGCGCATGTAAGATTTCTTTGCTACAATGTTTAGCATAGATAGTTTTGGGACACTTAAATGATGCGTTGGTTGATTAGCTTTTTATGCCTAATAATATATTGTATGCCCCTCTATGCACAAAACAATGAACCATCATCAACAATCATCCCTTTATATGAATTCAAGCTAGACGACGCGCTTGATGTGGTGACATTCCAGCCTGATAGTACGCAACTGGCAACAGGTGGGCGCGATAATGCCGTCCGCCTATGGGATACCGCAACAGGAGAGAATACCGCAATTTTATCAGGTCACAGTGATTGGATTTCCAGTCTCGCCTATAGCCCAGATGGGACAGTCCTTGCATCGGGCGGGCGCGATAATAATATTTGGTTATGGAATGTGCAAACTGGGACATCACTCCGCCTTATCGAAGACCATCAAGCCGAAGTCAAAGCCATCACATTTACGCCTGATGGAAATTATCTTATCTCGGGTAGCCTAGATGGTATTGTCCGCCTCGAACCAATTGGCAACCCTGAAGCCACTCAATTATTCAATAATTTTGGTGGAGGTGTCTGGTCACTCGCCCTTAGCCCAGATGGAAAAACACTCGCAATTGGAAGCGACGACAGCACTATTTGGCTGATTGGTCTATGGAGCGCAGAAGGCACATGGCTCACACCATTAAACGGTCATGATACTCCTGTTACCAGCCTTGCATGGTCAGCCGATGGGGAACAAATCCTGAGTGGTGAGCAAAATGGACATGTGCGCCTATGGGATGTTCGCAATGTAAAAAATGCTCAAGACCCGATAGACAGTCTGTTATTACAAGGGCATCTCGCACCGATTACTGCTGTTGATTTCACAATCCATGAAGACCTTCTCATATCAAGCGCACTCGATGGCACAATCCGCTTATGGGATACAACCAACATAAGCGAACTCACAACACTCTATCAAACATTTACCCCACTCACACATTTTAGTCTAAATAGTTCAAGAGAATTATCAGCATCCATCAGTACGGCAGGTTACCTCAAACTTTGGTCATTAGAGCGTAATATTCTAGAAGATATTATCGAAGAACATCGCCCCGTCATTATCCCGAATACACCTGTTCCTGTTGTCGAGGTCGTATCAGCACCCAACCAAGCATCAGCCAGCGTGGTTGAGCAAGCGCAAACCTCTGCACCCATTGCCCCCTTGCCCAATAATTCATCACCAACATTGATGATCCCAAGTGTTGGGATGCAAGTGGGTATCAAAACCTTTCCGCTGGATGGTGTCAGTTGGGCAATTGACCCCTACGAGCCACTCGTCGGACATTTACAAGGAACATCATGGGTAAACGGAAATGGTAATGTTGCTCTAGCGGGTCACTCGCTCTATCCAAATGGACGTGCAGGCGTATTTAATAGTCTGTATAATGTCAATCTCGGTGATGAAATCGTCGTGCAAGATGGTGAGATTGTGCGACGCTATATTGTGAGTGATATTCGGGTGGTTGATTATACAGATGTGAGTGTTATCTATCCAACAGGACATCACCGTGTTACTTTAATCACCTGTGATATTCCATCGTTTCAATCTGCAACAGGCTTATATGGAGAACGCCTTGTTGTCATCGCCGATGCAGTCAATTAGTAGGTAGGTACATCAATGCCAAAAATCATCATCCAATTATCTATCACACTCTTTTTTATCTTTATCATCAGTGGAATCAACCAAGCTCAAACGACGGATAAACCCCTTATCCTACCGATGCAAACCGAATCTAGTCCATCAACATGGATGCTCGGTCAACCTTATGGAAATACAGTTGGCGCATATCGCAACGCCGATAGATGGTATAGCGCAGGGCAAGGATTACACTTTGGTTTAGATTTTGGGATGCCCTGTGGAACACCTTTAATTGCAGTTGCTGATGGTCAAGTGATGTTTGTTGATAACTTCAACTTTGGCTCACGTCCACATAATGTCATCTTACAACATCCACAACTCGGGCTTTCATCACTCTATGGACACCTTTTACAAACATCCGAATTGGTGGAAGGCACATGGGTAACACAAGGGCAATTGATTGGCTATTCAGGTGATCCCGATGAAACCTGTGAATCTCGTCCACACCTACACTATGAATTACGCTCTCTTGATTACCGAACAGCGATTAATCCAATCCCCTATATTGATGCCAATTGGGATACTCTAGCTAGCATCGGCAGTTTTTCTTACCCGATGTTTGAACAAAACTTGGATAATGCACGCCTATGGCTCAACCTCGATAGTCAACCTGATGTTGCATTTGGGGGTGCAAGGCTCAACAATTATGCACTCACCTATTCCACTAGCAGTGCGCCTCAATACTATCGTAGCCCAGCACCAGCGCGACAATTAAACATTTTGCGGGATGATTCAACAGTAACTTTACAGCAACTCGGATATGATAATTGTTGCCAACGTTATTGGTGGTCAAAAACTGATAACGACCTATTTTATGTAATTGATGGTGGATTGAATCAACGCGCAGGTATCTATGAATGGTCTATCACTAATGCCTCTCCCACCAATAATATCGCTTCATTACCGCAACCTGTCACATCACCAGATGGAACATATGAAATCGTATTAATTGATAATCGCGCTTACATCAAACGCGTTGCTGATGGTGACATGCTACCAACCCCTGTTATGAATCAAATCCCTGCTATCAGTCCAAACAATCTTCATCTCTTGTGGATTGAGCAAACAGAGACCGAACAATTCACGGATAGACCACAGACCAATATCTTTGTCAGCAATCTCGACGGCACAAATAGTCGTATGATATATAGTGACTTATCGGCTAGTGCAATGTGGCTAGGTGATAATCGCCTATTGATTACCACTCGCGAAAATCGTAATTTCACCTTGTCGATGTTGGATATAAGCGATGGCACATTATCCGAATTTGGGACATTCAATAATTTACGAGGTTTGAGTGTTTCCCCGGGAGGCACACATTTAGTGTTTTATCTAACCTACCAAACTGACCCCGCACTCAATGGTATGTATACAATCGAAACCGCAGTCAACGCCCAACCTCAAAAATTAAGTTGGTTCGGTGCATTTAAATGGCGTGATAGTGATAGCTTATATTATGTACCCTTTGACCCCAGCACCAACATTCATCAATTAGCCTATTATCATATTCCAACAGGTACAAATATCGCTTTGACAGACCCTACGATTACACCCTTTATCATTATGAATGGCGATTGGGAAGTTTCAAACGATGGGTCAAAAATCTTATTCCACAATGGATTCTATCGCAATCTCTGGGTCATGACGGTGAATGAGTAAGCGATTATCAAAAAATACACTCATTCTACTTATCAGCAATGTTGGTAGTGCGATTCTATCTTTTTTGATTGCCGTCTTAATTGGACGCTATTATGGTGAGGGAGGGTTAGGAATTTATGCAGGGGTGCTGGCATGGATATTCCCCTTATCATTCATCGTCGAATTTGGCTTTGGTACATTGATGACACGTGATATTGCTCAACAACCTGACCTTGCATCAGTTTACATGCGCCTGACATGGCAATTTCGTATCATTGTCGGCAGTATGATCATCGCCTTGTTGAGTATTGCATCCATACTATGGACACCCTATCCTGAGTATTTCATCATATCCAGTCCACTTATCATCATACTACCTGCTTACGGGGCGTATACAGCTATTTTCCGCGCACAACAACGAATGCTACCAATTGCCTTTCTCAATATGGGGATGTTGATAGCGCAAGTGACTCTGATTATCCTCAGTATGCTCAGTGAATCTAGCCTTATGGGGTTATTTCTAATTAATACTGTTACATCATTAGGGCAATTATTATGTGCCTATTGGGTGTATCAACGGTATTTTTATATCAAAGAGAAAACCAAATCACAACTAAGATTAATCGACCTCGTGAAGCAATCCAAGTCCTTTGCCCTTGCTGGCATTTTAGCTGCGATTCAAGCACGGTTTAGTATTTTGTGGCTAGAATCAGTCAGTACTGTTCTAGTTATCGGCTTATTTGTGGCATCACTCCGATTTATTGATGGCGCACGGATGATTCCGAATGCTTTATTCGGTGCAGTCTACCCAGCGTTATCAGCTTTAGTCGATAATCGGCAAGCCCTAAACAAACTATTTATTCGCATTTTATTATTGCTTGGTGGATATGGTGTTATTGTTGCAGGAGTTTTATTTTTATTTTCTGATAAAATTTTACTCGTAACCTTTGGTGATAATTTCGTTGAGGCACAACCTGCATTAATAATTATGGGGTTTGCACTGATTCCCTTTGTCTTACGCTCAGGATGGTCACTCTATTGGTATGCACTCGGACGAGAAAAAGCCGTGAATAAGATTCTATTTATTAACCTCGTTCTACTCGTCGCCATCCCGTCGATTTTATGGTTAACAGGCACAAATGATAATGCTCTGACAACCATGAGTTATGCAATCTTATCTACTGAAATCATCAGCTTAGGTTTAATGATAATCCGCGAGGTTGTACTATGGCGACACGACAACATGCTATCAATATAATTCTTTTGTTTAGCCTTGCATTGACTGTCCGTATAAGCATTCTTGCTTTTCATGGGTTTGATGGGTTATATGGACAAGATGCTTTTGCCTATTATGACTTCGCTGGCGATATTCTCTACTTTGTCGAAACCTTAAATCCACCCCCACCCTTCTTTTGGTCACTGGGGTATTCATTACAGCTGGCTATTGGGTTTGGGATTTTTGGAATATCAGAATCGGTTGCATTGGGTATTAGCGTATTGATGGGTTCATCGCTATCAGCCTTAGTCTACATTCTCGCGATTCAACTTAATTTACGCTCGCCCTATGCCTTTATTGCAGGATTAATCATGGGCTTCAGTGGACAAGCTATTCAATCCAGCCTCGTGATCATGTCAGATATTCCAACCCTATTTTTAGCAATCACTAGCCTAATCTCGCTTTTGCACTATATCAAAACAGACAAACGCCGATGGATTTTGCTCTGTGCATTTACCGTTTCATTGGCTAGTATCTCACGCTGGATATATTTGATTTTTCCTGCTGTTTATGTCATTGCCTTAGCCTTTGTCTGGAAACGTGATATTCGCTGGAAAGACCTCATTTTGGCATTTCTTGTTGCGAGTATTCCAATTATTCCTCAGATTATTTTCAATCAAGTCAACCCAACCCCATTATTAGACCATTCATGGGTGCAAGGTTGGTCACCACTCAATGCCCTATCTAAAGATTTTATAAATATTGATGGCACATTCCATTATCAAACAATCAACGCGCTATTTTACGCTTATCCACTTTATGACCTCAGCTATCTATCGCCACTGTTAACGCTATTTGTTCCGATTGGAATCTTCAATCTAATTCGTAGATGTAAGTTATATCAAATCATTTTATTATTGGGGCTATTATGCCTACCCTATCTGTTCTTAGTCGGCATACCCTATCAAAATATCCGCTTCTCATTGATTCTCTTTCCAGCAGCTACTATCTTAATCGGAATAGGTTTGCAGTCACTAACAAACATACAACATCCGATTCGATGGGGGGTTATTCTCTTAGCTTTAGTCGGTTTTATCCATACCGCAACCAATGGATTTGACTATGCGAATAACTTTATCGAACATCATCAATCAGAAAAAGAGATTATCACTTGGCTTGATGAAAAAGTTCCCGACACTGCCACACTCTATACGATGGGTAGCACGCTCACACTCGAACACTATACCGATATATCGATTATCGAGATTTTCTATGAAACACCCAACACACTAAAACAACGCTGGTTCAAAGGACGTGCAGATTATCTATTGCTCAATCTCTGGCAAATCGAAAATCAATGGCAAGGACGTGACCCACAATTCAATTATCATTGGTTTAGGGATGAGCGTGGACTCACAGAAATCGGTAAATTTCGTAATTTAACTCTATTTGAGGCAAGCTCATGAACATCGGTATTCTGATTCCGGGTTTTGGGGCTGATGAGGACGATTGGGCATTACCTGTTTATCAAAATCTAGTACGAGAACTCACAAAATCACATCATGTCCGTGTTATCACATTGCGCTATCCACATACCCGCGAACCCTATATGTATCATAAGGCAGAAGTCTATCCATTAGGGTATGGTGCATGGACAAAGGGAATTAAGCGATTAAGGTTATGGTGGGATACTTTCCAAACCATAAAACACTTACATTCAGAGCATAATTTTGACATCTTACATGGCATCTGGGCTGACGAAACAGGCGCATTATCAGGCTGGGTAGGCAAACAATTGGGCATCCCATCCGTCGTCACAGTTGCAGGCGGTGAACTCGTCGGTTTTTCTGATATTCAATATGGGTTACAGATTAGCCGTTATGGACGCTGGATTGTCAAGCAAGCGATAGAGTCTAATCATGTTGCTGTATCCCCATACAAGCACCATTTAAATCAACATTTAAAAGACTCCAATTACATACCATTATCCATAGAATATATTTCTCTAGGGGTTGATACAGACATATTTTATCCATCAGATATTCCGCGCAAAGCTAAACATCTCGTACATGTCGGCTCGCTCATTCCTGTAAAGAATCAAAAATTTCTACTCGATACAATAACATTACTAGAGGACGATGTTACGCTCGATATTATTGGCGAAGGCTATCTGGAGGAAGAGCTAAAACAGTATGCTGAACAACTTAGAATACGTCATCGGGTCACACTTCTAGGCAAGATACCCCACCGCGAATTACGCCAATACTACTCACAGGCACAACTCCATATCATAACTTCACGCCATGAAGCATTTGGTATGTCGATATTAGAGGCAGCAGCCTGTGGCACACCCACAATCGGAACCCATGTTGGGCTTATCTCGGATGATATGGGATTCACAAAATTAGCAGACACCCCCCAGCAACTGGCTCAAACTATCCAAAGTTTACTGAAACCACCATCGGAATTAGAGCAATTACAGTCCGATTGTGAGAAAATCGTAAAACGACAGTTCACAATCGACCATATTGCACAGCAACATATTAAGCTGTATCAAAATTTATCAGGGGTTTGATATTACTATTTGCGGTTTTGTTTACGTGACTTTTTGACTTGTTTACGCTTTGACTTATTCTTCTTTTTGACAGCTTTTTTAATCTTCGGTCGGACTGCTGTTTCTTGTTCTTGTTCCTGTTCTTCTTCTAATGCAGGCAATGCCATTATTTTATCCTTTAAAGGTCTTTGACCAAATTCCTGTACATTCGGGTAATATTACTTTGCCACTGTCAACTGTTTCATCTGCCAATTCATCCCCAAAGAAAAAGCGAATTAGCTCGCTGGCTTCTTCGAGTGATGCAAACTGATAATCGGTTCGTATCCAGCGGTATTCAAATCCATGTTCAGTTTGCCAGTATTCATACAACTTAGCAAGGTCGTCTGTGGGGGCTTGTGGTTTACGTCGTCCTGTCCCCATCGTTTCAATCAAGATTGCTGTTCCATCAGGTTTGGCGATACGTTCCATCTGTGCCAACATCCTATCGATTTGCTCTTGCCATGTATCAGGATGCCAACTCATCATATGCCCAAAACTCCAACCTTCAATCACCACATCCGCAACATCAGGTGCAATCGGCATTTGTCGATTATCAGATTGTAGCAATGCCCAATTTTCCATACCCGTTGTTTCTAAGTAGGCTTTCGCTTCTTGCAACATCGCAGGTGCAATATCACTAGCAAAAATTTGATTAACCATCACTGATAAGAGTCGAGTTATCCGTCCAGTTCCAGCACCCAACTCAACCACATCAATTCCATACATCGAGCGTATTTCGTTTAATGCAGAAAACAAATTACCTTGCTGGTCTTCACGAGCAACCAAGCGTTCATATAAATCAGCATGATGTGTATAAATATTTTTGAAATGGTCAGCCATGAATTTTACATTTCTGTTGAAGTGAAGGGACAGTCAAAATCAACTGCCCCAGATATTGGTATTATGAACTGAAGGCTTCGATTTGTTTATCGAATTTAGATTGATCAATCTCAGAATATTTATTGAGTTGTGCTTTAAAAATCTGCATATATTCAGAAATTTGCTCACGGGTATAGGCTTCAAAGCGTAAGGTTACAGCAGGTTGTGTATTACTTGCACGCACAAGCCCCCAACCATTCTCAAAAATCACACGCGCACCATCCACCGTCACCACTTCATACTCTTTATTGAGAACCTCAGTCATTTCCTCAATCATCTTGAACTTGAGGTTATCAGGTGTTGATAAGATGATTTCAGGGGTTGCTTCTAGCTTTGGCACATCTTCAAAGATTTCCGCGATTGTCTTATCTGTTTTACTGATGATTTCTAGGGTTTTCAATGCAACCAATGGCGCATCGTCAAAACCATAATAGTCTTCGCCAACGAACAAGTGACCACTGACTTCACCACCAAGCAATGAACCAATCTCATTCATTTTTTGTTTCATCAAACTATGTCCCGATTTCCACATAACAGGCACACCACCATATTTCTTGATTTCGTCAGGTAATGCTTGGGAGGCTTTCACATCAAAGACAATGGGTGTCCCTGGGTGACGTTCTAGTAAGTCACGCGCGAGTAATGCCAACAAACGGTCTGCCGCAATATGATGTCCATGATTATCGATAAATCCGCAACGGTCACTATCACCATCAAATGACAATCCTAAATCAGCACCGACTTCAACAACTTTGGCTTCGAGGTCTTTTGTCATTTCAGGGTCTTCTGGGTTCGGGAGGTGATTCGGGAATGTACCATCTGGTTCGCAATAGAGGCAAACAACTTCTAAGCCTAGATTGGATAACACAGCAGGGATATAAGAGCCTGATAAACCATTACCCGCATCTAAAACAACCTTCATCGGTTTAGCCATCTTGACCTTACCTTGAATAGTCGCCATATGTTTGTTAATCATATCCATATCTTGGCTAACATCACCCTCACCTGTTGCAAATTCACCTGAGTCGATAATTTGTAGTAACTCTTGAATTTGCTCACCAGCAAGTGCCAATTTGCCATATGCCATCTTAATCCCGTTATAGCGCGTATCAAGGTGACTACCTGTAATCATAACCCCTGCGCCATTGCCTTCAAAAGAAGCAGACGCAAAATAGACTGTTGGTGTCATAACTTCGCCAATATCAATGACGGTCATACCCGTTGAAGATAAACCTTCTATCATAGCGGCTTTGAGGGGTGCGGATGTGACACGGTTATCTGAGCCAACAAATACACATTCTGTCTGAAATTGTTCTGGCAAATAAGTCCCTAATGCTTTACCAACAGATAAAGCAACATCAGGAACAAGTTGCGGGGTATCACCCGTTGCTAAACCACGAATATCATATTTTCTAAAAATTGAACGATCAAGCTCTGCCATTGTTCCTCCTAAGAAACATTAATTAGTAAATTATTTCTGTCTTGAATACTTCGCAAATGTTGTGGCTGCATTATGATAAAGTTGACGACAACCATCACCTAATGATGAGGCACGCCCACCAATTTGTATTTCGTTATCATTTGCAATTAAACGCGCTTGGATTCGGTTATCCATTGATTCTACAGGACGATAAACCATAACAATAATCCAGTCATTTTTGAATACTGCATAGGTCACACGCACGAGACGTTGCATAATCTCAAGTGTCCAATTATCAAACCATTGATTTTCGCGATAATTTGCAGGACGTTTAACAACATCTTCGGTATTCCCAAAAATGGTATGTGACATATCCACCTCCCGCCATAATTGTGCCAAGGCTTCGTGAGGTGAAGCATAATCCACAACATCTTCCTGCTCGGTTGCCCACGTGATAGATGCACCCCACAATATGTTATTATCCGCTGGATTGGGATAAGCCGATAACTTTAAGGTGACATCTGGGCTGAGATGGGTACTCATATATCCCGCCGTTGCCTCCCAAGCTATCCATCCATATCGGGGACGGTTTGGCAGTGGACGCATTGGTGCAGTACTTGGTTTGTTATTATCCATCTAACTATATTCCTTCATGAGCAGTTCACTGTAGTTTACCAACTCAAGCCATAATCCTACATATCAAA
>CAYGTY010000178.1:0-12690 GCA_964352825.1 uncultured Anaerolineaceae bacterium | reverse complement strand
GGCTTGGATGCCCATTTCGGCATAAGCGATGTCTTCATCCTCAGTCATGCCACTCACACCGACTGCGCCTAACACCTCTCCATTATGGATAATCGGCAGACCGCCACCCCACGTCACATATTTGAGTTCTCCAAAGTTGGTCATCGGAAACCCGTCTTCACGAGAGCGTCGCCCAAGTTCTTTACTGGGGATATGTTCACGGGCAGAGGAGTAGGCTTTCCCCATCGCAATCTGAATCGAAGATAAGCGACAGCCATCCGTGCGGATAAAGCCTAGTAGTTCACCATGCGCATCAACAATCGCCACTGCAACGGTTGCTTTATCGGCTGAGGCTTGTTCATAAATTTTATTCAAAATGGTCATCGTATCATTATGAGATAACATTGTTTGCTGGTACATCAAACATCTCCTATTAATATTATGGTGCGGGCGAATCTGTTTCTAATCTCAGAAAGGGTACATTAAGAGATTTATATATGGTTGTTGTCAATCTACTAAGAGTATCAAGCATTTTCTGAAACACACTAAAGTATCATACGGCTTTTTTATTGGCTATCAACTAGTAGATTACTAATTTCTGTATTTCTGATTTGTGCGTCCTTTGTAAGGCTCTACTCAGTGGTGTTTGTCACAAAAATCTTAACCGACTTTAATACGAATGATTTTAGTTCAAAGTCTTTTATGATCAAAGCCTTTCGCAATCAACCAAATAGCTAAGATTAAACTATGTAGAGCCAATGGTACATTCATGATCAAATAAAGTGGCGTGACGACAGCCATCAGGCGGAACAAGACCAAGAAGCTCGCTAAAATAGTCAATCCGATTCCAAGAAATCCCCATACAGATAACCAACGAGGAACAAATTTTGATTGATATAAAATCAAAAATAATAAAACGTCAGCCATACTGAGTGAAAGAATTAAGGCAACATGGTTCACCATATCGCGCCCCATCCTTAATAATTCACCCAAGATTTGAAAATAGGAGTCCTCTGGAGCGCCAGCTTGGACAAATTCTTGACTGAGTATCAGAAATAAAGGCAAAAGAATCACACCAACAAAATGAAACATACCCGTAATTAGTCTAAAACCTACAAAGCCAAGACTGAGTGTTTCATTTTTTACCCGCAATACTGGATACAGACACAGCGCAAATCCAATATAGGTGGGAATCATGATGATTTGGAAAAAAGCACCCATGAAGACTTGGCTCTCATTTTCAGAAACAAGAGTAAGAAAATTTGGATCTTCAATAGCAGGAACAATACTTAGCGCACCTGCAATTATACCTACGATTATGAGTATGCCCGCAATTATGGTTAATTGTCTGTTTGTATTCATAGATTTTTCCTAATATAAAGTTGATAGGTGAGCGAGAGTTCGGTGTGTTAGAAGAACATCTCACTATACTTGCATTTGAATTTACTTTTATCTTATATCTATACAGTGTTGTAAATTACAGGCATTTGCCCCTTCCATTTGTTCCATGTATCGTGATTGGTAATTAGCTCAGCTATGAAGTGTCCGACATTCATTCGACTGGTCATACCAGGGTCAAATAACGCACTTCTGATTGGTGAAACATATGCCTGATATTGAGTTACTTCATTGTCATCAATTAGGTTATCAGGACGAATCACAACCCACTCAATCACATTATCGTTTTGACCAATCTCAACGCGCAAATAGTCCGCAGCCTTCTCATTATCCACATGAGGTGGCAACAGTAGACGAACACACCAGATAGCACAGCTTTCAGCAAATGAAATCTGCTCAGGAAGATCACGGTTACTATTGCCAGCAGTATTCATAAGCAAAATCTTGACAGGTTTATTAGGGTTATTGGTTTTGATAGCATTACATAGTCTGCTTATAGCATCGGTAACAAGCCTGCGCGGATGACCATAGATACCATAAAAACTCATATTGTGCCCCAGACATGAGACGATAGCATTACACCCATTAACATATTGAGCTAGTGTATCGTTATCGAGGTCTAAAAGACTCGCATGAATTATGGATAAGTTGAGATGATTTCTAATTTCTTGAGGTAATTTATCTGATGACCGCACAATAACTTTGACACTCACCCCACGATCCAGCAACTGTTTCACCAGCAAACGCCCCGTTGCGCCAGTTGCGCCAACCACAAGTATTGTCATTTATTTGCCTCTTCATGTGGATATTTGATGTTATACAGTTCTGTACGCATATCACCACAGAAAGTTGCTATTCAATTCAGTACAAGATGAGTGGGGAAGTATTTATCAATCGCCGTTTAAAAAATATTTGTTGACTATTTGCTGAGTCTAAAATAAAAAAGGGTGAGGCACACATCAGCACCCCACCCTTTGCTTGGTCTATATGAATCTATAGATTAGAGTCCCATTGCCGCCCGAAGTGTGTTACAGGCTGGACATGTACCATCAGGACGTACAATCGCGTAACCACCTTGTGGATCATCACCGAAGGTCGTGGAATCAACATTCCAGACAATAAAGAGACGAACCGCACCAGAATTCCGTGCAAGTGTGACTGCACCAGCGAGCCATTCAGCTTGATTGGCAAGGGTATTCCCATTTGCCCAGCTAAAGCCACCGGGGAGTGCGCCAATACCTTCACCTGTTAGGTATCCCAACTCGGTGAAGCATAAGGGTTTACCTGGGAAGACGCTACGATAGAGGTTGACCATTGATGGATAGTACCATGAATAGTGACCTGAACTACCAACATTTGCGCCACTGGTTGCATTCGGGGATGTAATACCTGAGTTATAGTGAATCCCGACACAATCCATAAATTGGGATGCGCCAGCGGCTGCCATTTGGCGGATATAACAATCATCATCACCACCACTGGTCGAACAACCTTGGAAGAAACCAGTTGGAGCAGGTGCGCCACTGATAACAAGGGTTGCAGAATTTTGTGTTTTAATCGATTGATATGCTGCACTCAGCATTTGAGTATAGTTCGCGCCACCAATTAAACCAGAGGGCCATTCGCGGTCGATGTTCATTTCGTTCCAAACTTCAATTGCGTCAGCACCACCTGCGGCGAGACCCCCAACAAAGTTTGCATAATTTTGATAATATTGGGTTGGATTACCTGTAATTTGTCCAGGTTCACCAATCACACTCAATAAGACCTTGAAGCCTTGTCCTTTTGCGTTATCAATTACGTTTTGATAGTTGCTGGCTGGGTCACTACCATTCCATTTAACTTGGCGTTTTACCCATGTCATACCTGCACCACGCATTTGATCAGGGAAGGAGAAGCTCAATGCTTGTCCACCGAGTTCAAAACCACCTGTTGGGGCTGTGCTTGGTGGTGGAGTTGTACCACCAGAAGTATCGCCGCCTGATGTGTCGCCACCAGATGTATCACCACCTGTTGTACCGCCGGGCAGTGTAATCACTTGTCCAACAAAAATTAAATTTGGATTGGCAATATTATTAATTTGTGCCAGTGTAATATAGCTTGTTCCAAAGTTCCGTGCGATAGATCCCAGTGTATCACCACGTTGAACAGTGTATGTACCACCCGTTGGAGCAGGTGTGTCAGTGCCTGTATCACCGCCAGTGTCCGTATCACCACCAGTGTCCGTATCACCATCGCCACCAGAGGTATCGCCACCATCTGCGCCTGGGATTGTTAACTGCTGACCTGTGAAGATAAGATTAACATTGCTAATGCCATTGGCTTGGGCAATGCTATTCATAGATACACCATAGCGTAATGCTATGCGATATAAATTTTCACCCGATTGGACGGTATGGGTTGCTTGTGCGCTGACAACCAACAGCCCCATCACAAACAGGATAATACTTGCGCTCAGTACAGTTATTAAACGGCGCATGGTCTCTCCTTACTCTTAATTATTACAATCAACAAATTATAGCTTACCTATTTACAACTTTATTCTAACATGAGTCTTTAAAATACGCTTGGAATTTATTCAAAACTATATTCAGAGTTGGGCAGTCAGTGGTTTGTAGGCTATTTAGATGCCATCATTCTCTTCATCCACATGCCCCAATATAAGGGACGGCTAAATAACCAAAGCAGAAGCATCGCAAGAACCCCATGATGTTTTTGTGTATAAATCATCATATCGCGGAAGAATATGGTGGTAGCAGACCATGTCTGGGTGGCAGATTTTTCGTGATGTTCGATTTTGGCAGATGCTAGAAAATAAGCGGGTTTCTGATGTTTTTGTGCGAGGCTATCTTCAGGGAAGTAAAGCCACAAGTCATCATCTAGGCGAATATCCTCACGACCCATCAGGGTACATGACCCCGGAATAACTGCAACCTCTCGATTGTTATCGCGCCCCCACCCTGCATACCATAATTCTTGATTGGTTTGTTTTTTTTGTGTTGGTAGTAAATTACCGAGGGGCGTATAATTAAACAGCAGGCTTCGGTAAGTCGGAATTTTTGAACATGTTTGTTGAATATTGCCGTCGGGATAGTGTAATTGTGCTGTGACACCCACATAATCTGGATGTTGCTTCAAAAAATTGAGCATCAGCTGGAGTGCATCAGGTGCAACCACAGTATCGGGATTGAGGAGTAAGACATAATCACAGCTTGCATAATCACTGCCGATGTTATTACCACCACAAAACCATGTATTGCTATCTTGCGCCAATAATGTCACATCAGGGAAGGTATCAGCGACCATCTGTGCGCTACCATCAACTGATGCATTATCCACAACAATGATTTGTAGGGTGATGTTCTGGCTAGCATAAAGCGATTCAAGGCAGTTCTGTAGGAGGTCACGTGTATTATAATTGACAATCACAACAGATAAATCAGGCATTCAATTCACTTTAAGTTTAGGTAGGTAATGTAATGGTAAAGGTTGTACCAACATCCACTTGGCTTTCAACCTGAATCTGCCCATTATGTTGTTCAATAATAGATTTGACAATTGCTAACCCCAAACCTGTGCCTTCGACTACTTGGGTTATGTCGGATTCAACGCGGTAGAAATGCGTAAAAATATGAGGCAAATCAGATTCTGCAATGCCGATGCCCTCATCTGCAATACGGACTTGCACATTGCCCTGGGATAAAACAAGCTGTACCGTCACTTGCCCCTTTGCATGGGAGTATTTTATAGCATTGGATAACACATTCCCAATAGCCCTTTTCATAAGAGACGCATCAAGCTGAAGCATAATGGGGTCTTTATCCAGATGGCAATCACAGATAATTTGTACTTGTTCATGCGTGGCAACTGGCTGATAACCATCAACAACATCCCCAATTAATGTGTTTAAGGATGTTAAGTTAAGACGAAGCGCGCGCCCCGTCTCCAATTTTGCTAATTCCAGCATATCCGCAATCAAATCAACCATTCGATTGGATTGTTTATCAATAATATCAATATGATGCTGTAGGCTATCATTGCGAACCATCTTTTGACGTAACAAATAAATGGATGTGCGAATAGAAGCCAGTGGATTTTTGAGGTCATGGGTTGCCTCATTCAAAAATTCATCACGCATTTGATTGAGATGCTCGAAGTACTCGCGGTCTTGTTCAGCCAACTTCGCAAGTTCTTCAGCCCGTTCTCGTTGTAAGTTGGCTTCTTGGCGCGCAATCCGCATTTGATAACCTTGTTCTAAGGCATGTAAACGGGCACTTCGCTCGGCAGTGATTTGTTGTCTTTGGATTTCCTGTAATTGCTTGAGGGCGAGATAGGCTTTTTGATAGTCGCCAGCCATCTCATAGGCTTGAGCAAGTACCTTTAATATATCTGTCGTGATATAAGTCGAAAGATGTTCTTGCGAAGCTTGAAGCCCTGTTTCCAATATCTCAATGGCTTTTTTAACGTCATCGATCCCTAAATAAGCCGACCCAACTTTACTCGCGGTTGCAATCTCTAATTCTAGCCATTCATGTTCACGACAAACCAGCAAACAGCGTTCAAATTGTTCAATCGCTTTCAGGTAATATTCAGCTTGTGCGTAGACATCCCCTAATGTAAGTTGGCATTCAACGAGTAGGTAAGACGATTTTGGCTGTTTGGCTGTTTCAATTGCCTTTTGAGCCTGTTCAATGGCTTCATCAAAACGCTTCATATACGCTAGTGTTCGCGCCATATTGGAATAGACAACCGCTTGACCATACATATCTTGGGCTTTAAGTTTCATCTTTAGCGCATAATCGAGGCGTTCTAGCGCGCGATCATACTGTTCCATATTGCGGAAAACCACCGATAGAATGAGTGAAGCAGACCCAATCCCTTTATAATCTTGGATTTGTTCGGCATAATCCACCGCCTTAATCAGATTATCCATCGCCTGCACATTATCACTAAAGCGAATGTGATAAATCCCTAATAAATAATTGGATTCATGCAAACCTGTAGCATCTTCAAGCATCTCATAAATTGAGAGACTTTCTAAGCCATATGCAACCGATTCACTAAAGTTCATATAACGATATGACAAACGAGACAAGAGGAGAAGTGCATAGGCTCTACGTCGCTGAAATTCGTCATGAGGGTCATGAATTGTCTGGTTTAACACCTGTTCTAAGAGTTCAGAGGCGCGAGGTGTCTCATTTTCTAGTATCTCATGGACTTGTTCCAAAACACGATCCATCTGTTCAAGCAGAGTTATCTGCTCTGAACTTAGGGGAGTTTGGGCATGTTGTTGTACATCAAGTGTCATGTGTAACCGCAAATGATATGATAGATAAGCGATAGGTTGAGTATAACATGATATACGAATTTGTATGCCAATAATGGTAAAATTATAAATAATCGGTTTGTGTTTTGACTGTGAAAGCTCTTATGACTCAATTACCTCTCATTCAATTAGTAACTGTCACCTTCACCTTTTGGTTTGGGACATACTTGTTTGCTCGCCACTATCAAAAGGTAGGGATGCGCTTTGCTGGCTTGGGGTTAATCACGTATGCACTTGGCTTAGCTGGAGATACCTTGATAGTCAGTATGAATGATCCTGTTTTATTAGAGCAGGCGGTATGGTTTCGTCGAGCATGGGTGATTTTGCCTGTGTTATCTTGGATTGCGACAGTGCAACAACTGATACCTATTGAAGCCCGCGCAGATTTACCAAAGCGACCTATCGGACTGATTTTTCTGGCGACGATTTTCTTTGGTCTCTCTGTCGTAACGATTATCCTGCCACAGACAATCTTAGCAACCGATGTTGTCTTCTTGGCAATTAGTGTGGATATTATTTTACTAGGGTATGGGATTTCAGCATTGGATGCCTTTGAAGATGGTGAATCCTTCTTTCCAGATTTCTTACGCGCGTTGATGGGCACGGGTTTAATCATATTGATATTAGGTGGACAGGTTGCCGTATTTATCACGATGACAGGCTCGGTGACACCCGCGACCCTCCTATTGCTCATGACAATTATCGCGACGGGGATTATCTTGCAGACCTTTGCCGATCAGATTCAGCAGGGGCTAGATTATATTATTTTTGGGAAAACATCCGCCGTACAAGAACGGGCTGAATTACGAGCCGTCAGTCAAGCGATTCCACGTTTTGATGATAGCCTCGACATCAATTCCCTAAGCGAAAAAGAGTTTGATCGCCTGACCCGCCGCGCCCTCAGTAACCTCGGCAACCTCACCAAGTTAGCCTCCAGCCCACTGACGAACTTGCCGATTGTACATCAACGGCTTGCCAAAAAAGGGCAATCAACAGGCACACTTGACCGCGCCAATGAACTTAAATTGATTTTGACTGAAAGCATTGAACGACTCAAGCCACCGACAGATGATCGCTTCGGGACAACAGATGAGTGGCGATATTATAATGCGATTTATTTTCCCTATGTGGTGGGCATCAAACCCTTTAGCCAACGGAATCTGCTGGATGGTGATGATGACCTATTGCGCGAGGTCTTGGATTGGTTTCAAGTGTATGTGCCAGAGCGCACCCTCTATAATTGGCAGAACGCAGGGGCGAAGTTGATTGCTCAAGATTTGCGCGACCAAGTTTATGCGTAATCCCTTGCGGTCATCAGATAAAACAGGTTATAGGGGGCATGTAGGGCTGGCGACCTGTCCCAGCCGTCGTTTTTTTAATTTATTTCGATATTCTACAACCTATCTCCCAATTTACACAGAATTTTTATACTCTTTGCCAGCAGATATATGCTGATATTTGTATACTCTAAGAATAAAGGTCAATAGATTTATAAAGGTAATTTGATGTTTATTTATCGCGTGTGGCTTATCACTATACTGACATTTTTCAGTCTATCAACACTCACAGCCCAAGATAACAACAGCGACGAATGCCCAGCAGATTTTATACCCCGTTTAGCAGTTGGGATGACGGCGCGTGTTACCCCCGGTGACCCCAATAATGTTCGCACATCACCCAGCAGTGGTGCAGAGCTTAGAGGTAAAATCCCTGGTGGGGGGGTATTTCAAGTTTTGAATGGTTATGAATGTGCGGATGGGTTTGTCTGGTGGAATGTCCGCTATGATGATTTATACGGTTGGACAGTTGAGGGTAATCAAGCCGCATATTGGACAGAGCCGATAACCCCAACCCCATCAAAAACACCAACCATCACGCCAACACCAACCATCACGCCGACACCATCAGCAACCCCTACATTCACCCCATCACCGACTTATACCCCCACACTTCTACCCATTCCGAATGAACGGGAGGTGATTGAGATGGATAATGCAGAACAATTAGAAGTCGTCGCACACTTCCCATTAGCATGTGTAAGACCTCACAAACTGATGTTTGATCCGAGTGCGACATATCTTGCTTTTATCTGCCTACCCACCACCGTCTATATCTGGGATGTTGCAAGCCAAACCTTATTACATCAATTTGAATCAGACAGTAGTGCCTCCATAGGTGTTATTGCGTTCAGCCCTACAGACCCCACATTAATCGCAATAATGAAGAAAGTTGACAATAATGCTTTTGTAGAAAGTAGGCTTGAATTATGGGATATTGACAGTGGTGAGATGACCCAAAGCCTCCCCCTAGAAGCGCGTGTTTATGACATGACGTTTTCACCTGATGGAACGCAACTTATAGTGAGCCAAAATGATGACACCATTCGCATACTGGATGGTGAACGATTAGTTGTGACTGATGCGCTGTCCCATAGTGATGTACGAGAGATACGACTTTCGCCTGATGGTAAATGGCTATTATCGAAAAGTCAGAAAAGTATACGAATTTGGGATTGGTCAACCAAAGAGTTGTTGCAAAATTTTACACGCATCAATTCTGTGATGGAAAATAAGGTGCAAATTGCAGGGGATATTTTGGTATATAGTACCGTTAAGTCAAATACAAGTGACTATTGGTCAGAAGCGGTCTACTTGCGTGATTGGAGGGCAGAAACCACCCTCGCCTCATCACCTGCATTATCAGAACTTGAGGATGATAATCTCATTTATAATATCAAGCTCAGTCCAGTGGTATCGGGTTTGGTGATGTGGACAGACCAGCGCCACACATTGAGTTTTTGGAATTATGAAACTGGTGGCTCTAGTGTTGAAATTGACTTAGACAGCTACCTCAGCCGTAATGATACATCGGCAGCAAACTCCTCATTTGCCAATTTACCGCGTCACCTCGCTATCAGCCCCGATGGAACATTAATTGCCATGGCAGGGACGGATATTCAGATCTTTGGTATACGGTGATAGTGAGCGAATATAGGGAATTGTCAAATCGGTTTCATGAGAAAACTTCCTATCATTCGTTCATATCACGCGATCTTATTAAATCGGACGAGAACATCCATTGAGCAATGACAGGATAAATTAAAGTCGCTGAAAGTGGTTCATTATCTATGCTTTTATGAGTGCGATTCCTGTCTATGTCTTGCTTGGGGGATACCCTTTATATTGGGCATATTATCTAAACAATAAAATTTTAAGCCTCTGATTTACACAATCCCAATGGATTTTCAAGAGTTATCGCTTGCAAATTAGTGTATAAAATCGCATAATAATAAGAGGATTGAGAACTTGTGCCTAATTTACTTTCACTACAAACGCCAATAGAAAGTTTATTAGGCACATTGCATTTTGCCTCTATATCAAATGATTTTGAGGAATATTATGGCAAATGTCTTATATAACGTCTGGATTGAAACAGGCGACCAAAACCTCGCTGGAACAGATTCCAATGTTTTCCTTCAACTCATCGGTACACAATTCCAAACGGATTATGTGCATTTACCGCCACAAGATATTTTCGCTTTTGAATCGGGCAGTACCGATAAGTTTGTGTTGGACATCCCTGAGTTGGGTGATTTGACAAGATGTTGTGTACAACACGATAATAGCGAAGGTGATTCGGGCTGGTTTGTCAAAACGGTGCGGATTCAGAATCAAGCAACAGAGCAAAGCTGGCTTTTTACCTTTAATCAGTGGCTAGGACTAGAAGAATCAGGGACACTATCGGCATGTTCAGAGCAATAACCCAACGATACATCATAATCTTATGGTTTAGTTTTCTGCTTGTTTTGAGTGGCTGTAACCTCGGCACACAGCAGACAACCCCTGTTCCCACACCTGATATTCCAAGCGTACAAATCCTGTCACCACCGAATAATCAGCAGGTCTTTGCAGGGACAAACTTCGATATTGATATTCTGGCATCCGATACATCACAAGGTATCAAAAAAATTGAACTCTATGTGGATGGTGGATTGTTAAATACCAATTCCGTCATCAGTGGCACACAAGCTCAATATCGCGTCACGATGAATTGGCTAGCGCAAGGTGAAGGCTTCCATGTGTTATCGGCAGTGGCTTATCGTGCTGATGATACCCGTAGTGACGAAACCGTGATTAACCTTGAAGTCATCCCGCGTGAATAGTGTGTTGTTGTGATGTGTAATACCCTCAAACAAATCGATAAGCGGATACATGCTATCATCCTATTGATATTGGCTTTTGCGATGTCCGCTTGTATGCCAACACAATCCATCTCGATTACCCCGACCCCTTCACCACAATCCCAATGGGGCGACATTACAACTGTCGGTCAAGCCCCCTATGCCCCTGCGCCATCATTATGGGTCAACAAGGAATCTGCATTGATGGGCTGGATTGGTGCGGATGATGAGCGTGTTTTTCAGGGTTTACGGCGTTGGCAAGATGGACAATTAGATAGTCTCGCTATCCCTGTATTATCATTACAAACGCCCTTTGAGCAAAAAATTTATCCTGCCGATAACGATGGGGTGCATCTCTTATGGATGGATATTGAACCGCGCTCAGAACAAATTCGATTATTTTCGGCTTATCTGGATAACACCCTGACAACAGTCATTGCACCCGAAACATTTACATCAGAGCAAGTCACCCATTACACCGCTATCCCCGATATTCAAGGCGCGATTTGGGTCGTGTGGAGTGGTGGACTTTTAGCTGAGCCAGCCCTCTATCAGGTTCGGATTGATGGCTTGGGTCGTCCGATGTTCCCTGAGCGTCTCATACTGGATGGCGATTACCCTGTTTTTGCAAAAACACTCGATAATCAAATCTACTTATATTGGCTGAGTCAGGTGAATCGACGCGTATTGCGGGGTGAATTTGTGAATGGTGAGTTACAAAATATCCGCGCCATCAGTCAATTACCTGCTAGCGTGAATAGTAACCGCCTGATTGATTTTTCTGTCGGGCTTGACCGTACCCATCAATATCTATTTTGGAATACGGTGCGTGAGGATGGGCAAGCTGAAACCTTCTTTAGTACATCCGCGCTTGATAGCCAAGAGGTTGTTAGCCCACAAGCCATGACCATCACTGTTGATACCAGCCAAACTATCCAAACAGGATTTAACTCAGGGGTGGTTCATACAGCGGTGTCGATTGGGGACACAATTCTTGCTCATGCCAATCCATTGAACGAGTCTGCGGATGTGTTGCCTGTTGTTGTCCAAAATGGCTCGAAGTTAGGGATTACCTACTTTCAAGGAGGCGCGATTGTCGGCTATCAAACCCTTGCTGAGAATATATCCTTATTGCGCGCACCTCAGATTGCAACGGACCGTGACCGCCATCTCTATGTCACATGGTCACAACCCACTGCTTATGGGGTTGCTGATTTAAACTTCACGACCACACGCTAAACATCCTAGATAGAAGGACTTCTTGTTTTCTCTTCCAAAATCAATGAAGAGGCGAGAAGAGCTTACCGCTATCTTGCGTGAAAGTCGCCCCACAGAGCAATAGAAAAACGCCGACTATCCGTATCAATCGTTGCATGATAAACCCTCTAGCCCTGAAAATATTGATAATTAGAAGGTCGCCAACCAATTAAAATAGAGTCAGAATGATAGGTATCTGGTATTGGAATCGAAAAATTCACATCTCGACTCCATGAATGTATGCTTCCAAAATTAAGTTGTGTAGGTGGATTATCTTCACCACCATATCGATATTCAGGAGTAACCCACGCACCATAATGGTAATCAGGAGAAATTAATATATTATATCGACTGGCAGACTCAGCATCCTCGATAAACCCCTCTATACTGATAGATTCAGGCATCACAATCTGGTCTTCAGGGATTTCATCGATTATCAGAGCTTGTTCAACAGTCAAATTGACTTCTGTCTCGACAACTTCAACATATGCAATTTCGCCATCTTCCGTCCAATGTACGTTCTGTTTATAACGAGTCGGTGTATATGTAA
>CAYGTY010000177.1:0-12694 GCA_964352825.1 uncultured Anaerolineaceae bacterium | reverse complement strand
TTATATAAAGGTTGTTCAACAACAGGTTTATACAAGTTATATTCGGATGCAATACGCACGGCATCATCAATATAACGTCCTTCCCACATGCTTGTACCCCAATACAAGATTTTACCTTGATGGATGAGGTCATCAATCGCACGAACGGTTTCTTCAGTCGTTGTATCTACGTCATAACGATGGCAGAAGAAAATATCAATATAATCTGTGCCGAGGCGCTTGAGTGATTTGTTCACAGATTCAACTATATGCTTACGTGATAAACCACTATCATTCGGATCATCACTCATAGGCCAATACGCTTTTGTACTGAGAACGAGTTTGGTGCGGTCTTTCCCTGCAATCGCGCGTCCAACAGTCTCTTCAGCTTTGCCTTTAGCATAAATATCCGCACAATCAATAAAGTTGATGCCGTTATCAATAGCTGTGTTCAAACAGGCTTCAGCAGTTTGAAATTCAACAGAGTCACTACCATAGGTTAGCCAAGCTCCAATAGAGATTGCGCTAACTTTCATACCTGTAATACCTAAACGACGATATTCCATGTTTTTCCCTTCCAAAATGAGTTTTTAAATAAATCAATGACTCAGAATTTGCTTACATACCGATTATACATGCGATTCTAACAATCTTGAATTAACACCACATAAAATTTCATCAATTATTTGCCAAGCCTGTATTCCACAAGTAACATTGGGGCATCATTAACAATACAGACCAATAGGACAGTAGATGAATTATCAAGATATTAAGATCGCACCATCGATACTTGCGGCGGATTTTACCAATCTCGGTGATGAGGTTATACAAGCACAAGAAGCAGGCGCAGACTTAATCCACATTGATATTATGGATGGTCGTTTTGTACCCAATATCACGATGGGACCATTAGTCGTCAAAGCTGTGAAACGTGTGGCAACCGTTCCGCTTGATGTCCACCTTATGATTGTCGAGCCTGAAAAATATATCGAAACTTTTGCCGAAGCAGGAGCAGATTCTATCACTGTACACATCGAAGCCTGCCCACATTTACACCGTGTATTAGGTCAAATTAAAGAAACAGGTTGTAAGGTCGGTGTTGCACTCAACCCTCATACACCCGCCCGATCCATTGCAGAAGTATTAAATATGCTGGACATCATCAATGTCATGACCGTTAATCCTGGGTTTGGTGGACAATCATTTATTACCCGAATGACATCGAAGATAGCCGATTTACGCGCAATGGCTAAAAATGAAAAACTTGATATTGATATAGAAGTAGATGGAGGTATCAATGCCGACACCATTTCTTCAGCCGTGCAATCAGGTGCAAATATTATGATTGCTGGGTCATGTATCTTCGGTCATAAAGATGGGATTCAAGCGGGACTTAGCAGTCTAAGAAATACATTGCAAGAAGAACTAGGATAAATAAAGTATTAAAAATAAACATCAAGTGAATAACAAAAGTGTTATACTAATTGATGTAACAATAAATAAATGTTCTTTAGACTGATTCAGGATAAATTTTATGGTTATTCGAACTCCATCAAAAACAATAGATGGTCGTGAGTTGAAGCTCTTGTTACGCGCAGGGGTTTCATGGTTAGCGCAACATGCCGACGCAATCAATCATATGAATGTCTTTCCCGTGCCAGATGGTGATACAGGCATCAATATGTATCACACCTTAAAGCGAGCATATGAAGAAATTGAAAGCCTGAATACGGAAGATGTTTCGCTGATTGCGCGCCGTTTTGCACATGGTGCATTAATGGGAGCGCGCGGGAATAGCGGTACGATTTTATCACAATTGCTCAAAGGTTTTGCTGAGGGTTTAGATAACCAAGAGATACTCACTCCAAAGCAGATGATACGTGCTTGTAAAGAAGCGGTTACACTGGCATATGCTTCTGTCAAAGAACCTGTCGAAGGAACAATTTTGACTGTAGCTCGTGAATCTAGTCAAGATGTCCAAGATGCTTACTCTCCAGAAATGAGCCTAAATGAGTTATTAGATAACCTAACATCTGCGGCAGAAAAGTCACTCTATAACACCCCCAACCTACTCCCCGTACTTAAAGAAGCTGGTGTTGTTGATTCGGGCGGGATGGGTTTATTTTTCTTTTTACAAGGGATGAGTCGTTATAAAGATGGAGAACGTATTCAAGATTTTTCAACCTTAAGCAATACAGCAAACTCCAACATTGAGTGGGAAACTGCTCTCGTACCAGAAGATGAAGAAGGGTATGGATACGATGTACAATTCTTAATGATTGGTGAGTCTATGGATGTCGCCAAGATTCGGGCAGAGTTTGAAGATATGGGGTGGTCAGTTTTAGTAGTCGGTGATGAATCAATGATTAAAGTTCATATTCATGTTCATAACCCTGCTGACCCACTGAACTATGCAATTGAATTGGGGACAGAGCTTGATGATATTGTTGTCGAAAATATGCAACGCCAATATCAGGATTATGTCCGCAATCGGCAACAAATTGACCAAAAACCATATGACATCCCAGAGCATGGTATTGCGGTGATCAGTGTTGTGAGTGGTGAGGGTTTAACAGCAATATTCAAAGATTTGAAATGCACCCATGTGATATCGGGTGGGCAAACAATGAACCCTAGCACTGAAGACTTTTTAAAAGTCATCGATACCTTACCCACTGATAAAGTTATCTTATTGCCAAATAACAGCAATATTATCATGACAGCCGAACAAACCGCAAAACTCATTACTACAAAAGACATTCGTATTATCCCAACAAAAACTGTTTTACAGGGCATCAGTACAATGATGGCATATGGGTTTGATACGGCTATTGGAATTTCGTTGGATGAGATGGTTGAAAATATGAGTGAATCTTTAGGATATGTCTTATCTATTGAAGTCACACATGCCGTTCGCTCGACTGAATTTAATGGGCAATCTGTAAAAGAAGGGCATTACTTAGGCATCGTAGATGGCAAAATCAAAAGTTCCCTCGATACGATAGACGCAACGATAGAAGCCATTTTAACAGATATGGAGCTAGCAGAATATGAACTAGCCACAGTGTATTATGGTGAGGGAATATCGCAAGATTTAGCAAATCAACTGATTAAGCGTTTATCAAATGCAATAAAAGGATTAGAATTTGAAGTTGTCTATGGAGGACAACCTTTGTATCCTTACCTAATAAGCGTTGAATAAAAATAATGCCAAACATTCACATTGTTACTGATAGTGGCGCGCGTTTCTCGAACCCGCGTTTAATTAAACATTATCCCGTCACCATCTTGCCAAACATACTTGAGATTGGTGGGCAGCGGTATAAAGAAGATATTGACCTAAGCACCGAGGAAGCCTTGCAACTCATCGCAACACAAAAAACACCCCCTCGGGTTATTCCACCATCCGAAAATGATTATGCAGAACTATTTGCAAAGTTATCTTATCATTATGACGCAGTCATCTCGATTCATCCATCACGCGAAATATCTGAAAGTTGGCAAAATGGTAAACGTGCCGCCCAACAAATATCAGGTAAATGTGAAATCGCCATCGTTGATTCGCAGTCTTTGTGCGCTGGGCAAGGGATGTTAGTTCGTGTTGCTGCCCGTGCTGCACAAGAACAAAAAACAGTTGAAGATATTATTCAAACTGTACGTGGAGCAGTTGAGCGTATTTACTCTGTTTACTATCTCAGTAACTTAGACTATTTACGTCTTAATGACATCATGAAGCCCTCTCATGCGATTTTAAGCACACGCTTAAAAATCAAACCATTTGTGAGTCTTGAAGAAGGCGAACTGATTGTTATCGAAAAAGTACGAACTCGTCAACAAGCAATAGAACGATTGGTCGAATTTCTGGTAGAATTCATAGAATTAGATGACGCGGTTATTTTACAACATCGTAAAAACATCAGCGAAGAGACACGACTATTACAAGACCGCCTATCTGTTGAATTCCCAGGTCAACATTTCCCCTATACAATGTATAGTGGGACAATGGCAAGCCTACTCGGAACAACCGCAACTGGTATTGCAGTCCTTGAAAAAATAGTGGATGACTTAGATTATGACTTCTAAAAGAATACAAATTACCGCCGATAGTGTCTGTGATTTGCCGCAGGATATTTTATCAGCATTAAATATCAAGGTTATTCCAACCTATGTAAACATTGGTGACAAAAGTATTCCCGATGATGGTCAAGCCTTAAATCGTGAGCAATTTTACCGTGATTTGCCGGGCTTTTCATCACAGCCAACAACTGCCGCACCATCCCCTGGGGATGCCGAAGCATTCTATCGTCAGGTATTCAATAATGGGGCTGAGCATATTATTTCACTACATGTGCCAGAAAAACTTAGTGGTGTTCTGAATACTATGCGAGTTGGTGCAAATAGTGTCGATGAAAGCAAAGTTACACTTGTTGATAGCTTACAATTATCAATGGGAATTGGTATGCAAGTATGGGTTGCGGCAGAACTCGCACAAGAAACAGATGATATTCAGACCATTCTTGATGCCATCGAACAGGTTAGGCAGAATACAGAACTCTACGCTATTATTGATACGATGGAATATCTAAAACGTAGTGGACGTGTCAATTCTTTAATTGCAAATGTGGGCAGTCTTTTACGCATTAAACCCATTGTTAGCGTAAGCGATGGTGATATTCAATCCTATGCTCGTGTTCGTACATGGTCACGGGCTATTGATAAACTGCGTGAGCTAACACACGAACAAAAGCCACTTGACCGTCTAGCTATTTTGCATATCGCCAATCGCCAAGGAGCAGAAGAATTCCTTGATTCGATACGTGATATTGCACCCGAAAAAACTCTTATCATTGAAGTCACACCAACTCTCGGCACACACATTGGTCCGGGTTCTGTTGGTGTTGTCACTCTAAGCCAAAATTGGAGGCAGTAGTCCATGCCGTCTGCATTGGAAACTTTAGTCAAAATATTAAAACTTGAACGCGACCAAGGAGGCAAAGATACAGCTGTCATTGGTGGTTTAAGCGCATTCTGTAAGACTTGGGAAACACAAGCTCGTGAACAGGCGCGTCGTGCTTTACATCACATCCTGATAGACGAAATCGTTGATTCATTAGGTGCATATGGTGATATTGAAGTGCGCGATGACCGTGTCCTAAAAATTGCTTACTTACTTGACCGCATCACGAATCGTATCCCCCCTCCTCAGCAATATAAAGATCGTCTCCCACACTGGGAAGAACATATGAAAAAAGCAGGTGGTCAAGAGACACAGCAAGAAGATCCGAGAGAATCAAAATCAGAGCGACCACATTCAGATAGGCGTGATTCGCGACGATCTTCAAATTCAAAAAGTAATCAATCTGAGGAACTGTTTGATGATGAAAACACATCTTGGGATGAAGATTATTTAGGTGCAGAATCGACACTTGAGCGCGATATTCCAGAAATGCCAAAGCTCAGTCGTCCACCCCGTATTCCAAAACAACAACGAAGCCTAGAAGAAGAACAAGCTATTCTTGCAGAGCTAGGTGCATCCACTATGCAAATCAAAGGGGTGGGAGGCAAGTTATCAGGTGTCTTGGAACAGCTAGACATCTATACCATCGGTGATATGCTAAATAGCTTTCCGCGGGATTATCAAAATTATACAGAACTCAAATATATACGTGACCTTGTCCCCAATGAAGTGGTTACGGTTATTGGTACAGTTGCCCGAGCGAATGTGGTGATTGGTAAAGGCAATCGTAAAGACCTTGTTGTTGATATTGAAGACGGCTCAGGTGCAACACTATCGGTTCGTTTCTTTAGCCAATATTATCTATCAGCAAAGTTGACACGCGGTAAACAAGTTGTATTAAGTGGCAAAGTCACCATTTTCCGCACGGTGTTACAGATGTCAAATCCTGAGTGGGAATTTCTTGATGTCGAAAATTTACATACTGTCGGCATCGTCCCTGTTTATCGATTAACAAAAGGGCTGAAACCCCGACTATTCCGTAAAACAATCAAAAGCCTGACCGATGAATGGGAGCAAAAGATGCCAGACCCCATTCCACAGACAGTACTTGATCGGGCAGAACTCGCTAATCTGGGTTGGGCAACCAAACAAGCCCACTTCCCAGATGGTTGGGATCATCTGGAACATGCGCGCCGACGCATCGTTTTTGACGAATTATTGATGCTTCAAATTGCGATATTAGGTAATCGTCGGGAATGGCAAGCAGTAGCAGGTCACGCTTTAGATATTACTGATGATTTTCTAGAATCTTTTATCACAAGGGTATTCCCATATGAATTAACAAACGCTCAGCAACGTGCAATAGCTGATGTGCGCAGAGATGTATCGCAACCTATCCCCATGAATCGTTTGATTCAAGGAGATGTAGGCTCAGGTAAAACCGCGATTGCAACAACTGCAATGGCAATGGCACTCTCCAATGGTAAACAAGCAGCATTAATGGCGCCAACGAGTATTCTTGCTGAACAACATTATCGGGGTTTAAGCGAAACTTTCAGCAAAATGGATAGCGAGCAAAAACCCGTTATTGCCTTACTCACAGGGTCACTCACCCCATCAGAGCGTGAATCTATCTATAGAGGAATTGCTGATGGGTCAATTGATATTGTGATTGGTACACATGCAATTATTCAAGGTGGTGTTGAGTTCCATGACTTAGCGATTGCGGTCATTGATGAGCAACATCGCTTCGGTGTGAATCAACGAGGTAGCTTGCGCGGTAAAGGGCATAACCCTCACTTATTGGTTATGACAGCGACACCCATCCCACGAACGCTTGCACTCACAATTCATGCTGACCTTGACTTGTCAATCATAGACGAAAAGCCACCAGGGCGAGAACCAGTCCAAACCAAAGTCATTGACCCTGTTGCACGAGAACGGCTCAATGGTTTTGTTGAAGCACAATTGGAACAAGGACGACAAGCATTCTTTGTCCATCCACTAGTTGAAGAATCAGAGACGATTGACACAGCGTCCGCAGTTGAAGCCTTTGAACGCCTGAGTCATGTATTCTTCCGCTACCGTGTTTGTCTATTACATGGGCGCATGAGTCCACTTGAAAAAGACAAAATTATGGCAGATTTCGCCAATCATGAGTACGATGTCATGGTCACAACATCCGTGGCAGAAGTCGGTGTTGATATTCCAAACGCCAGTGTTATTGTGATTGATGGTGCAAACCGCTTTGGTCTAGCCCAATTACACCAATTTCGAGGTCGTGTTGGACGTGGGGCGCATCAATCCTATTGCTTCCTAATACCCGACCCGAACCCAGATATATCAATTGATCGCATCCGTGCAAAACAAAGTGGTGATATTCAGGAATCCGCGTTGACTATTCAGGAGAAACGCTTGGCAGCAATGGAAGAAACCACAGATGGGTTCCGACTCGCGGAAATGGATTGGAGATTGCGTGGTGCAGGTGATTTATTAGGGACGCGTCAAAGTGGTCTTAGTAACTTACATATGGTTGAATTGATGTCACCTGAGTTAGTTGAACTTGCACAACGTGAAGCCCGAACATTATATGAAGAAGACCCAGACTTACAATTACCTGAGCATCAACTGCTAGCTGAACGCATCAATATGTTATATGACGATTCTGGTGATGTGAGTTAAGGGATATGACAATTTCTAATACACGATTGCCACTGTTTTTATCACGGTGGCTTTATTACGTCAGTTCAATATTCACTATTCTCTTTGGTATGTCACCCAAGCTCAAGATTATAGCAACCTTCCTAGGTCAAAATCATGAGCCGTTTGTTATTACATTGCATACAGGGTTACAATTCAAAGTGCGCTCGGCAATGGATATTTGGGTGATTAAAGAGACCTGCTTAGACCGTGATTATGAGCATTATGGCATCAAGCTCCAACCTGATTGGACAGTCGTTGACATTGGTGGTGGATTAGGCGATTTCACAGTTTACGCTTCAAAACTGACGACAGGTAACATACATAGTTATGAGCCTTTTCCAGAATCTAGGATACTACTCAAAGAGAATCTTAAAGTTAATCAAACCAATAACGTAACAGTCTATGATGAAGCTGTTGGCGCAACTCATGGTCAACTTCACCTATCAACAGGCACAGGAGTAGCTGTCCGCCATAGCGCAACCCAACATGCAAACCAAGCAGATTTAACTGTTACATCAATTCCGCTAGCTGATGTTATCTCGCGCTTACCCAATCAACATATCGACTTTCTCAAGATGGATTGTGAGGGAGCAGAATATGATATTTTACTCAATGCAGACGATGGGTCTTTGGGTGCAATCTCGCATATATGTATGGAGTATCATGATAGTTTGACACCCCATACACATCGGGATCTAGTAGTTTTTTTGTCTGAAAAGGGTTTTGACGTTAAGATCTATAGTAACCCTGCACACACAGAAATTGGCTTTCTATATGCCCTTAAGGTTAGATAAACCAGCTTAAAGGTTTAAATTTTGGAGAAATTGGGTTAAGGTTTAGACTTAAATTTTCAATATGTCACCTATGTACTATTGGCGTATTTTATAAATTGCTATTACAATCATCATGTACGATTGGAGATAAGGTTATGGGAGAAAGAGGAATCGCAGTTTATCCCGCATCTTTAGACCCAATTCATTTTGGGCATATTGATGTCGCGATTCGTGCATCCAAGTTTTTTGACGAAGTTATTGTTGCAATTTATTCTACGCCAAAAAACAAAAATGTCTTGTTCACCGTTGATGAACGAGTCACATTAGCAGAAGAAGTGTTTGCAGATCAACCAACAATTAAAGTTGCGAAATATAGTGTACTCACAGTAAACTATGCACAATCGGTTGGCGCAATTGCACTGATTCGAGGGTTAAGAGTATTTGGGGATTTCGAATTTGAATTTAGGATGGGAATAGCCAATAAAAAACTAGCTCCCAACTTAGAAACAATCGCGATATTATCGGACGAGAAATATATTCATATTAGTTCGAGTACAGTACGCGAAATAGCACAATTGGGTGGTGATGTTAGTAGCATGGTTCCCCCAACGGTGCATGAAGCACTTAAACAAAAATTTAATCATTAGGATTTTTATAACACATAAGCGTGTTGTATCGGGAGGAAGCGGATGGATATCCAACATCTAGTTGATCGCCTAGAAGATTTAATTGATGAAGGTCGTCATCTTTTTGGCACAAAGTACACAATGGTTGATGAAGAACGTGCATTAGAAATTATTGACCAAATGCGAATTTCGATTCCAGAAGAAATCGAAAAAGCAGCGCGTGTCTTACAACAACGCGATCGTGTACTAGCAGAAGCAAATGAAGAAGCAGCACGTATCATCCAGCAGGCGCGCCAACAAAGTGCTAGTATGGTGGATGACCATCAAATGGTACAGCAAGCAAAAGTTCGTGCTGGACATGTGATTGAACAAGCCAAAATCGAATCTAAGAAAATTACAAACGAAGCAGATGGCTATGTTCTTAACCAACTTCAAGAGTTAGAACGTCAAGTCGCACGGAGTTTGGGAGAAATTCGCAACGGTATTAATGTTATGCAGCAGGAAACACCACCAGAACCAACACCAATGGAACAACCTCTGCATATGCCCCGTCCTATCGAACGAGAGACAGTCGATATAGACGCATCCGTACCAAATAACAACCAAGCGCAATAAATTCTTTTTGCTATTTATGACATTCGGGTATCCATATGATGCCCTTTTTTGCTTTAATAAGTTTCTATGATGTATCATTATATTAATTATTCCAGATTTGCTAAGAAAGTTATCAAGTATCATGCGACTTGTTGTTTTAACAGTTGGCTGGGTTATCGGTATCACCTTAGCTGGATTATTCTCCCAAATAGAATTTCTAGCATGGGGTATTGGCTTAGCCCTTTCTGTTATCATTGCAGGTATTATCTATCGTTACCCTCAACGTCGATGGTTCGCCTTTGCCTTAGTAGCATTAATGCTTGGTGGAATGCGTCAAGCACTCGTCCCCAAAACAAGTGACATCGCCCAATATAATGGTAACAATGGAACAATCGAAGGCATTGTCGTTGACGAGCCTGATATTCGGGATGATCGTATTCAGCTACGTGTTCAAGCAGATTCCATTTTTACGAATAATGAAACACTTGCGATTAGTGGTGAGGTACTTGTTGAGGCATTCGTTTTAACAGAAGTCCATTATGGTGACAGAATCCGTGCAACTGGTGCATTAATTACTCCTGCGGAATGGGATACGTTTTCATATGCGGATTATCTGGGTCGGCAAGGGGTTTTTACGATTATGCCTTACGCTGGTGTTGAGATTACAGCATCGGGTCTTGGTAATCCATTTAGCGCGTTTTTAATTGACCTCAAGTTGCAAGCACAAGCACACATCGTCAATATTCTCCCCGAACCACAAGCTGGTCTATTAACAGGAATTCTATTGGGGAATGAGCGTGGAATCTCACCGCAACTGGCAGATGATTTCAGTCAAGTCGGTGCATCGCATGTTATTGCCATTAGTGGCTTTAACATGGTCATTGTCAGCGTCTTGATTGTTCGTATGCTGGAAAATGCCTTTGGTGAGCGTAAGAGAATTACAGTCATTGTCGGAATTGGCATTATCATCATCTATACCTTATTCGTGGGCGCAAGTGCAACAGTTGTTCGTGCAGCATTTATGAGTTCTATGCTTATTATCGCAAACTATTTCAACCGAAAGACATTTGTACCTGCATCCCTAGCTTTGGTTGCACTAGTTTTATCTATAGCCGACCCAGCAGTAATACAAGATATTGGTTTTCAGCTCAGTTTTCTTGCTGTTTTGGGTTTATCCTTATTCGCCGACCCACTATCCACACGATTTAAAACCTTATTAGATAATCATTTACCATCTAAAGTGGCTCATCTACTCCATACATTTCTCAATGAACCATTGATTGTTTCTATCGCCGCTCAAATTGCTACTTTGCCCTTAATTGTTATGTACTTTGGACGCTTATCGCTATTATCAATCCCCGTCAACATCTTGATTGTCCCTGTTCAATCTCTTATTTTAATCTTTGGCATATTGGCTGTTATGGTATCGTTTATATCACCTATACTTGCGACAGTGGTATTTTGGGTTGATATGGTATTTTTATCATGGACAATCTCTATTGTGCGAGCATTTGCACAGTTTAATTTTGCAGATATTGCGATACAAATTGACCCAAGACTTATTCAAGCATGTTATGTGTTTTTTGTTGGAGGCACAATGGTTGCAACCACTCGCCCACCTCTCTGGTTAAAAATTGAAGCATTCATCAAGCATCGTGTGACGCTGATTACTATATTTAGTATCGGCATCGCCAGCACAATTTTGATGTTGAGTATGGCGAATAGTCGTGCCGATGGTCAACTCCATGTTTGGTTTTTGGATATGGGTCATAGTAACGCCGTACTTGTTCAATCACCCAATGGCGCACACATGCTGGTTGATGGAGGGCGATTCCCATCACGTCTATTAACAGCTATTGGCGACAGACTCCCCTTCTATGATCGTGATATTGAAATCCTAGCGATTACACATCCCGATGAATTTGATACGGGTGCGCTCAATAGTGTATTGGATAGATATAATGTCGGTGTTGCATTATGGAATGGTCAAGCCAATCGAACAGAAACATTTTTAGAAATACAGGAACGTCTTGCAACAAGTGAGACAGTGGCTGTGCAAGCAGGATACACACTTGAACTTGATGATGGGCTTATCATTGAAGTGCTACATCCACAAAAAGAACCATCTATTGTCGATGATATAAGTGACAATGTTATGGTATTACGCCTTGTATATGGAGATGTCTCGATATTATTAAGCTCAGACTTGAGTACAGCAGGTCAATCAGATATGTTGGCTTATGGAATTAGTCCCACAGCCAGTGTTTTACAACTACCAAGACATGCCACAATTAATTCATTAGATACTAATTGGATTGAATTAGCACAACCCCAAATTGCTATATTGCAGAGCGATAAAGCCAATCGGCGGGGTGACCCTAATGAAGATACACTTTTAAAATTAGGAGGTATACCGATTTTCCGAACAGATGAGATTGGGACAATTCACATCGCATCTGACGGTCAATCGGTTTGGGTTGTTGGAGATGCCTCGTTAAGGTCCGTAGAATAGCGGGCGGGTTGGTTCAAAGATTGTTCCAACGGCATATAAGCCGGCAATCAGACCAATCAAAATACCGAGGGGAACACCGCGCTTATCATTTCGTCCACGTCCACGAATCAATCCCGCCGCCATCAATGGGAAGATAAACATCATCACATGAATTAACATTGTGGCAAAGCCTTCATTGTCCAAACCTTCGATTGGAATATCATCAGTTGCTTGACGAACTTTATCAATCAACGCAAGGAACAATACAAAAAACATCATATAAGATGATTGCTGGCTTTTTTCAGGGATAAATACGGTCATCAGTAGTGACAGAAAGAAAATCAAATAAATAAATATGTCTGCTAAATTCTGTGGTAGCAGGATTCTAGCAATTGCATCACCATCCATGATTAAATACTCCTAAACTGACTAACTCACAAGATTTACGATGTAATTGTATCACAATTTGTGTTGTAGTCACTTAACTTTGAACATTTTCAAACAATCTCAAAACAGACCTCATCTGTATGAAGCTTGTTTGATATGGGAGAAAGAAACAACTTATTCAAGC
>CAYGTY010000176.1:0-12710 GCA_964352825.1 uncultured Anaerolineaceae bacterium | reverse complement strand
TTTCAATAAGGCGTTCACGGCGCAGTTGGCATCCTTGAGCAGTTAACTTGAGCATGATGATTTCCCTATATTGATGATTCGTATACTCTAATTCTACCGTTAAATGGGCTTAGAGTACAAAATTGTAAAATCTCGGAATAAATTGGAAATAAATCGACGGCTGAGACAGGTTCCCAGCCCTACAAAACCCTTTAGGGACAACGGCTTGCCTTGTCCGAGACTAAAGGTATACATCAAAACTAATTTCTAAAGATTTATCGAATTTCACATGCCTTTTGAATGATTAGCCCTTATAAAACCTCAATTTCTTTTGCCCACCTACTTAAGTAATTGAAGTTGGGCTATAATTATTCATTGCAAAGGTAATCACATTTACACAAATAATAGGTACTAAATAAATTTCTTATGGCAACTCAAGCCCCACCAACAACAATGGCAAAACTTCGTGGACTACGTTGGAGCATCGCTGCTAACGGTGCTAATTCTGTTTTTGCCCAATTTACCTTCTTCGGACCCGTGTTTGTATTATTTCTAGCAGAGCTATCGATTAGTAATACACAAATTGGGATTATTCTATCACTCATTCCATTTACAGGACTGGTTGCTCTATTTATTTCGCAACGGGTGGCTCGTTTTGGGTATAAACGCACATTTATCTTATTTTGGAGCATCCGTAAAGGAATCGCGACTCTCCTAATTATTGTGCCGTGGGTCTCCATACAATTTGGAGAGCTTGCCACAGTCATTCTTGTGATGATAATTATGGCTGGCTTTAGTTTAAGCCGTTCAATCGCAGAAGTGGGTTTTTACCCTTGGCAACAAGAATTTGTGCCAGACGGTGTACGCGGTAAATTTTCGGCATCGAACACCGTTGTTTCCAATATTGTGAGTATCCTTGCTGTTGGTGTGGCTACCGTCGTTCTTGGCTTATCAACTGATATTAATCGCTTTATTTTGCTATTTGCAGTAGGTTCAATTGCAGGGTTTGTGGCAGTATGGATGTATACTAGAGTACCGGGTGGCGCACCTGAGGTTAAACTCGACACAACGCAGTCTAGCTTTGCAAACTTGCTGATGGCAGCAAAAGATCATAACCTCCAATTATATCTTGGGGGCATCCTCTTATTTACTTTGGGGACAGGTCCTCTCTATTCATTTTTACCCCTATATATGCAAAGCCAAATTGGACTTACAGATAGCGGAATCCTTGCTTTGCAAATTTCAACGCTAATGGGTGGTCTCATTTCATCACAGTTTCTAGGTTGGTCAGCAGACCGCTATGGAAGCAAGCCTGTGATGCTAATGGGTGTTGTACTGACTCTGGTATTGCCGATGGGTTGGTTGCTGATGCCCCGCGCTAGTGACATGAGTCTACTCATTGCGCTTAACCTTGCCTTTGTACAAGGTATAGCTGGTCTTGCATGGGGGATTGGCTCAGGGCGATTACTTTTCGTGCGTATCATGCCAGTTCAACATAAAGCAGAATATACAGCAGTCTTCTATGCGGCGATTGGTCTGATTGGCGGATTCAGTCAAATTGTTGGGGGTGGTCTCATTGATGCTTTCAGTGGTGTATCGGGGCAATTCCTTTTTATCACCTTAGACCCATATACCGTCTTAATTATTATCAGCATTATTTTACCAGCAATCAGCATCATATTGTTCACAAAATTGGTATCCGATAGTGATGTTACAGCGACGGCATTTGCTGGCTTCTTCATTCATGGGAACCCTATTTTGGCATTAGAAACAATGGTTCGCTTTTATCGTGCGAAGAACGAAAAATCAGTTGTTCGGCTCACAGAACGGCTTGGACAAATCAAAAGTCCGCTCACTGTAAATGAAATGCTGGATGCCCTATCCGACCCACGCTTTAATGTGCGCTTTGAAGCCATCATTTCAATCGCACGGATGGATCCCCAACCTGATTTAACAGAGGCACTCATCCAAGTCGTGAATGGTACGGAGCTTGCTTTAAGTGGTATGGCAACTTGGGCATTGGGACGCATGGGTGACAAACAAGCCATTCCAATCTTGCGCGATGGATTAGATTCTGACTATAAATCAATCCGCGCCCAGAGTGCCAGAGCTTTAGGAACATTGGGTGATGTAGACATAATACCCATCTTATTAAATCGCCTGCAAGACGAAGATGATAAGGGGCTAACAATCGCTTATGCCTCTACCTTAGCCAATCTGCATGCTACATCCGCGATCAATTCTATCTTTACTGTGATGTTGCAAGTAGAGAATAACAAAGCACGGATGGAACTCGCAACCTCATTAACGCGGATGGTTGACGGTGAGCATCATTTTGTTAACCTCTTGCGTCAGGTTCATAGTGATGCTGGAACTGCAATTGCTCAGGAGTTGATGCACTTCAAAAATAACCTCAAAAAAGGCGAACAAGTTGATGATGAATCCCTCATCTACTTGAAATCAGCGACTGATGCTTTCGAGCAAGATGATTTTGCAGCAGGTACAGAGGCATTAATCAACCTCTTGCAAGCATTGCCTCCCACTTTATATGATGAAGTGGCAACTGAATTGTTACAGGGTTGCCTAAAAGGTCTGAGGCAGTCGCGATTCAAAAATATTGAGAATGTGGTATTGGCATTAACGATCTTAAATGTTGCATAGATATTACAAATATGAAAAGTGAAAAAACATCATGACGCTACTGCAAAGTGTGGAGTAACGTATTTTCAGGAGCGATAACTATATTAAGCAAGCGGTCATTTGTTTGTAGATTTTTTCGGTTATATATTTTGGTTGGCGGACAAGGCAATCCGTTGCCCTTACAGGGTTTACGTAGGGAAGAGACATGTCTCTTCCACTGATTTATATGAATGGCTTTCGACCACCTACTTAAATTATCAAGTATCTCTGTGTCATGTTTTTTGCCCACCACCCGACATAGCGAATGCGCCACTTGCATAATATAAAATAGCCAGCTTGCACAATGACAAACTAGCTATTTAGATAGAGGTATCGGGTCTACTATCCGGTATAGACCCTAGTTGATGATAAGTTTAGTCGTCACTGGTCTTGGTCACATCGTCTTCTGAGATTTCGATAGTTTCAGCATTTTCATCAATGTGTTCAACACGGACGATTTCGATTTTTAGCTTGGCAATGAGGGCAGCCAGTGCGCCCAAAGCAGCAAGAATGGGATTGATGATGGTTGCAACACCACCCACCACAACCGCAGGGGTCAATGGAACTTCGATGAGAACATCGTTGTTGGCATTGCGGATGATTAAACGGCGGACATTGCCCTCTTGGACAATTTCTTTGACACGGTCAACGAGGTCACTACCTGCAACTTCGATTTCTTCGACCCAATCGCGCTCGTCACCTTTATTTTTGTTTGGTTCTGGACTCATTTATAACTCCCTTTCATATTTAGTCATTCTATTTATATATACGCGCTCGTATAGATATTGTTGCAGGGGGAACATAAAAATCTCGTAAATGTCCAATATTAATGCAATTCTTGCATTGTATTTAATGTCTAATCATCATCTCTAAGACCATTATGATATTGACCTGCGATAATAGAACTATAGTCAAATACGCTATAGTCATAGCAGTAAGGATATTATGTTACGCGATACATTAATGGAAATTAAAAAAGAAATGCAAGTTGTTGACCGCAACCGAAATAAGGTTGGTGAAATTACGTTGGTGATGTTTAGTGATGAAGACCATGACGCACCCGGACCAGAAACGCTATCTGGCGAAACACCTGATATGACAGCGTCGCCAAGTTGGGTTGATGATTTTGTACAAGGTCTAAGTATTGATACACCGATTCCTGAAACACTGCAAGAACGACTCCATCGCGAAGGGTTTATCCGTGTGCATGAAAAGAATTTCTTCGGCGATAAAGATTATTACGTAACAATAAACCAAGTCTCAAATGTCGTAGACGAGACAGTTGTCCTCAATACAGACAAAGAGAGCTTGATGTCCTTTTAGATAGATGAGACATTACATAAAATCATTGGAGCGAGGTGTTTTCACATGCACTCACTTTTTTATGTCATGGTGATTGTGCTTCAGCAGTTTGTGTCGCCTCGCTCACCATTTGTTGCTGTTTGGATGCACCCGGCATTTTAGGACCCACATAACCGACTTTATCCTCATCATAGATAATCAATGTCCACGACTGAACAACATCCACAACTTCATATGCCGCAAACAACATCATCGCGTCATCGGCAAGGGTATCAATAATGGCACAATCCATCCCTGCACAGTCGCGCACATCTGTAAAAGCATACTGTGTGTTACTTTCCCAATTACCAATATACCCTGATTGATTGTCATAGATAACCTTTTTCCAAAGATGCCTTTTTTCTGTCATCAATAGCTGTTCAACTTCTAATGCTGTGTTTGCAGGAATAACCGTGATGATGTCACATCCACTTTCAATACAGGCATATAAATTCAGGTCAAGTGGGGTGATATAAGTTTCTGTGTATTCCGTCTGCATAGTTTGCATGGACTGAAAACCTATCCACGCGCCCACAATCAGTAGAAGTATCATGATAATCCATCGCATAACGCACACCTTTCTATTATCGTCTCTATTCACTTAGACACAGATAACCTCTAAATAGTTGCATATTTATGTGATTGAGATAGGCTCTAACTATAGATTACATGAATATGGATGATGAATGTGATACTAAAATTAATATTGCTGAGCCGTATCGGGATGCTTCCTCTATCTCTAAGTGTGCCAATTATCGGCGCATTAAGTTTGAAGCAGACACTAACAGCGATTGAATTAATTGCATTGGCTGGCATCGGCATTAGCGCACATTTCTTCGGCTTTGTCCTCAACGATTTAGTAGATTATCAACTGGATAAAAATAGCCCTTATCGCCAAACAAGTGCCTTAGTCTCAGGTGAGGTCAAACACTGGCAAGCATGGCTATTTGTGTTGATTCAGATACCCATTTCAATTTTTCTATATCAGATAATGCTTCTTGGGAACACACACGGGCTGTTTTATCTTGGTTTGAGCATCGTGTTGAGCCTGATTTATAATCTATTCAGCAAGTGGCGATGGCTACCGCGTATATTATCAGAAATAGCTTTAGCGTCATCAGTCGCACTACTTGGCATAAGTGCTGCATTTATTTATAAGCCTGAGTTACCGATTGAAGTTTGGCTTTACTGTAGTGTTTTAGGCTTAGTCTTATTACTGGTCAATAGTGTTCCCAGCGGATTAAAAGACATCCAAGCCGATAGTGAGTTCGGCGCGCGGAGTTTTGTCATTGCAATGGGGGTCACTGTATCGACTGATGGGCAACTGACTTTTCCACGACGGCTTAAAATCTACATGACCAGTCTACAGACCTTGATTTTGATAGGTACAATCGCTTTAGGCATTCACTATCAATTGGGTGTTTTTGCGTGGGGAATGGTCATCTTATTACAGATGTTTGCTGGATTACATACGATTCGTTTGACACGCCTCAAGCATGTGAACGAATTTCGAGATGCCTTCCTCTTTTTAGGCGGATTCTATAATTACCTCGCCTTGATTATCTTCATCTGGGTCTATTTGCCATTATTGCTTCAACTGGTGGTGGGGTTTATTATGATTCAACTGTTGTCGATACCTTTCCGTCGGGCTTGGTCAGTCTATCGACAACAACATAAATTGATTATTGACTCATGATAGCCACATCTCGCGATGGTCTTCTGCAAATTGACGGAATGTGATAGGCTCGCGTTCCAGAATAGTTTGAACATCACTGCTTATCTCTCTCGCGTTACCTGCACGCGTCGCAGTATAGAGAGCCGTTACAACTAAAGAATAGCCAAAGCCGTTACCCTTACTGACCATACTCATGAAAAAGCGAATGGGGTTGGGGCGTGTATAGCGAATCGGATGCCCTAGTACCTCACTGAGTATCTTTGCCACTTGGTCATATGTCAGAGCTTCTGAACCCGTCAATGTATACGACTTATTGCTATGCTCTGGATAGATAAGTGCTTTTGCACCAACAGCCCCAATATCACGCACATCAATAAAACTCGTTTTTGCATCACCAACAGGCACAGCAATAATATGCTCATCGCGGATTTCCTCAAGATGGGTGGTCGTGAGGTTCTGCATAAAGAAACCCGCCCGCAGAAATGTAGAATCAACAGGCAGAGCGTCAATCAAGCTCTCGATTTTATAATGCGGTGTTACTTTCGAACTTTCGACACCTTGCAATGATAAAAATACAATATGCTCCAAAGTTTGCTCAACAGCATATTCTATAGCTGGGGCAATCTCACGCGGGATATTGGCGAGTTGTGGAGGGCGCACTAAAAATAGACTGCGGATACCTGCAAATGCCCCTTCAAATGTTTTCGGGTCAAGAAAATCAAAGGCGACAACTTGGACATCATCGCCAAACTCGTCTTTGACTTTATCAGGATTACGAACACCAACACGGCAGATGATACCCTCAGTTTGCAAGCTACGCACCACCTCTTGCCCGACGTTGCCTGTTGCCCCAGTCACTAGAATCGTTGGGTTCATGATAAATTACCGACTCTCGGTTTGTTGTTTTTGTGCTTCGTGCATCACCTCTAAAATAGTTTCGGGTGGATGTGCGCCAGAAAATGCGAGACGGTCATTGACCACAAAAAATGGAACACCCCGTACACCGATTTGATGCGCGCGTTGAACATCTAACATAACAGCAGGTGCCATAATGTTATCCTCTAACTTGGCTTGAATCTCGTCTCGATTCAGCCCCTCAGCTTCTGCTATATCCAGTAGAATCTCAAGGTCACCGATATTTTTGCCATCTTCAAAATAGGCTTTATAGATAGCATCGACCATCGCTTCACGTTGTTTTTTAGGTGTGAGCAGAATGAGTTCATGAGATAGAGCAGTATTGGGTGCGACTTTGATTTTCTCAAAGTTAAACGTCAAGCCGACTTGTGCGCCCATCTCACGCGGACGAGCAAACCAATCTTCCATCTGCATCTGCCCACCACCTTTTTCTGTCAGATATTCGACAAAATCATATCCTTCAGCAGGTACAGTTGGGTTTAAATAAAAGGTATGATAGCTTACCTCGACATCTTCGCCATCCCATTGTTCAATTGCCAATTTGAGGTGCTGTTTACCGACCCGACACCACGGACAGACCGTATCATGATAAACATCAATTTTCACAAGATTTCCTTTTGTGTATTTGCTTACATTATCCATCTTATAGAAGCTATCAGTTGGGTAAATCTTTCCAACTATCAAGATATTTAGCAAGTCTAATTTAGAGATCATCTATGATGCCATTTAAATAATTCACAATATCTGTATGTCGCATCGTCTGGGCAGATGTCCGCGCATAATCTAATATCTCTTTTCGATTATCCAGCACATCGCCAAATGCTGTAACCACTGCTGGCATGTCTTGTTCACTTGCCAGTTTGACCTTCTCTAAATCTCCAACAATTGCCCAAAACACAATATGATCCCATGTAGCCCCACAATCCAGTAAAGCCTGAACGGAGTCTATATAGTGGAACTCAACAGCAACTTTAATCGGGTCATGTTGTTTGATGTCAGGGTCAGCCCCATATTTGCATAAGAGCCTAACCAAATCAGCCTGTTTATTTGCCTCAGCAGGATGTCCACTCGAGACAAGCGAACCCAACAAGGTTGCATCTCCCCCATAAGCATCACTCATCACATTGGGGTCAGCTCCCTGTTGAAGCAAAAACTCAGTTATTTCTAAGATGTTTTCAGGGGTTTTCTGGCGTTCATCTTCAACACCATTGGCGGTGACATAATATAAAAGGGTGGCATGATGTTCTAATTCTGAACGCATATGAACTAATTCAGGATGTTGCACGACTAGCAATTTCAGGATTTCCAAATCACCATTAATCAGCGCATCAACGCATTGTTCAAATTCAGCTGTTAATTTGGCATTAGACATTGTCATTTACCTCATAGCAGTAATCGGTAAAACCACACTATCAGAACTTTTGTTCGATGTCAAATTGATAGCCTTAGCTCAGTAAGCTATATAATAAATCTTTCCAACCTTGTGCATCCAGTTCCCAACAGATACTCGGCTTTGTCTTATCCGCCGACAATATATCGCGCCATGTATCCTGATTACGTTCATCATGTGTCACATTGAGTTTATCAATTACGGTCATCCCGCGCGTCAGTTCGCTATGGCATTCAATGTCTACAAAGTGTTGGCTTTTCTCGCTGCAAATCGTGGGGTCAATCGCAACGGCCATCGCCACTGCATCAGGCAAGGATAAACCGACTTCACCTGTTTGCGTCTCATAACCTTTAATCGCCGTCTGATTGCAGTCAATTGTGAAGTCTGAATAGAGTGTCCCGATTTTGCGAATATGGTCTATCTCATCATAGGAGATAACAAATTCACCCTGACAAAATTCCCATCCGACCATCTCAACAGGCACACCCGATGTAAACACGATTTGCGCCGCTTCAGGGTCACACCAAATATTGTATTCTGCGGCAGGAGTGACGTTGCCATAGGTACAGCCTGCCCCACCCATTACTATACACCGAGAGATATTTCCCACGATGTCAGGAGCTTTACGAATCGCCAGCCCAAGATTGGTCAGTGGTCCGAGTGTGACAATCACAATATCAGGTGTTTCGCGCACAATATCAATAATCGCATCAACAGCGTGTTGGTCTTGAACCTGTGTCTTGCGCGGAACATAATCATCACTACGGTCACTTAGCCCATCTTGACCATGAAACCAATCTGCAGGCGAGGCTTCTCGGATAATCGGGCGGGGCGCACCTGCATAGACAGGCACATCAACCTCACATAACTCTGTGAAGTAGAGTGAATTTTTGACACCTTGCTCAAGTGGAACATTCCCAGCAACAACCGTAATCGCTTTAACATCCACATCAGGATGACGGAACGCCATCACAATCGCGACAGCATCATCCGAGCCAGCATCCGTATCAATCAAAAATGAGCGTGGCATAATTCAGGTCTCCTGCACACAAGTAAGATTCGATAATTTTGTAGGGTTGAGGCATGCCTCAACCACTGATTAACAAGAGTTTTTGGGGCTCTATGACAAGAATAAATTCAATCCAGTATCCAAATTACCGCTTATCAAGTGCTGCTTTCAGTTGGTCTAAGCCTTGTTTAAGTGTCGCACGCGGACATCCTAAATTCATCCGCATGAAACCCTCGCCCCTTGTCCCAAAGAATTCCCCAGAACTGAGGTTGAGCTTGGCTTCTTCAACGCAAAAAGTAGGTAAATCATCAATGCCGAGGTCGCGCATATCCATCCACAAGAGATAAGTTGCTGTCGGAACAGTCGTTTTGATTTGTGGCATAAGTTCACGGATATACTCAATCGCAAAATCACGATTACCTTTGAGGTAAACCAGCAATTGATCGAGCCATTCCTGACCGCCAGAATATGCACCATAGGCTGCTTCATAACCCATGATATTGACATGAACCCCAAGACCACGCAAGGTATTACTAATCGTCTCGCGAATGTCTTTATTCTGGACAATCAAAATCGAACAGCCCATGCCAGGAAGATTATAGGTTTTACTAGGGGCAATCATCGTAATACAGTTTTGCGCGGCTTCGTCAGATAAGGATGCAATTGGGATATGTTTGCCTTCCAAAATCAGGTCAGAGTGAATTTCATCTGCCACAATCAAGACATCATTTTTGATACAAATATCAGCTACCCGTTCGAGTTGTTCGCGTGTATATGTAAATCCTCCGGGGTTATGTGGGTTACAAACAAAGTGAATCGTTGCTTGTGGCTCACTAGCCGCACGTTCAAAGGCTTCATAATCACCCTCATACCCAAATGACCCGTCGCCATAATCAACATATGTCATATCGACACTATGAACATATTTACGGTTGTTGCGTGTTGCCGAGAAGAATGGACCATAAATCGGTGTTTCTAAAATAACACCATCCCCATCACTACCAAAACCTTTACATATAGCATTCAACGCTGTGACCATACCGGGTGAAAAGACAATATCCTCTTGCGTAATCTCCCAATCATAGAGGCGTTTCATACGATCAACAATCGCTTGTTTGAGTTTCGGTGGATCCATCGTATACCCAAACACACCATGCTGTGCGCGTTCAACCATCGCTTCTATCGCGGAGGGTGGGGAACGGAAGTCCATATCAGCCACCCACATCGGCAAACAATCATTATCAAAGGCTGTCCATTTTGCACTCTGGTGTTGAGTGCGGTCTACAATTTCATCAAAATTATATTCTGTCATGAGTCCACTCTTTGTATCATTACAATTATTTTTTAAAGGGTTGCTCAAACTATACCCAATTATCGGATATGTTGCACGGGCAGTTTTATGAATTGAAACAGCCTTTTTCATTGTGCAATTTACCGAATATCGACTTGGGGAATTTATAGAAATTTTGTCTAATTCAACATTTTGACCGCTTGGTCACTAATTTGAATCGCCCAGAAATCGGTCAAAATTCATTGTAGATATAATATTATGCTGTGAGAAAAATCACAAATTGTGCAATTTACCAAAATTACCCTTTGTAAAGATTGACGAAGCACCCCATCAAACTGTGCAATAATGCTAGAATGGATTTATAGACACGAGTCCGACGGATTTATCCTCTAACATTCTACGATTACCTCAATCGACATGATACGGGCTGGTTGATTCTGTTTTATCTAAACCCAAACTTTAGTTGAATAGGAGCATAAATCATGTTGAATGAACAAATTCAAATGCGATCACAAGATTATATTGACCTCGAAAATCAGTATAATGCCAAGAATTATAAACCCTTGGATGTTGTACTCGAACGCGGTGAAGGAATTTGGGTCTACGATGTCGAAGGCAAACGCTATCTAGACTTCCTCAGCGCATACTCTGCCGTCAATCAAGGACACAGCCACCCCCGTATTTTAAATGCCTTAATTGAACAAGCAACAAAATTACCTTTAACCTCACGCGCCTTTCGCAATAACCAACTGCCCCTCTTTGCACAACGCTTATGCCAGCTAACAGGCTTTGACAAAATGCTTCCCATGAATAGCGGAGCAGAAGCCGTCGAAACAGCCATGAAGATTGCGCGTAAATGGGGCTATATTGTCAAAGGTGTGCCTGATGGACAAGCCGAGATTATCACCTGTGCAGGCAACTTCCACGGACGCACGATTACAATTGTATCCTACTCTGACGACCCAAGCACCAAAGACCACTTCGGTCCTTATACCCCTGGGTTCAAAGAAATTCCCTATGGTGACGCATCCGCACTAGAAGCTGTTATCACCGAGAATACCGTTGCCTTCTTGTTTGAACCGATTCAAGGGGAAGGCGGAGTCATCATTCCACCTGATGGATTCTTACAACAAGTCCGTGACATCTGTGACCGCCATAATGTCTTGATGATTGCCGATGAAATCCAAACAGGCTTAGGGCGCACGGGGCAATTATTCGCCTGCGATTGGGAAAATGTAAAACCCGATATGGTGACCATCGGCAAAGCCCTTTCAGGTGGCTTTTATCCTGTCTCAGCCGTCCTCGCTTCGGGAGATGTGATGAATGTGATTAAGCCCGGTGACCACGGCTCAACATTCGGTGGTAATCCACTCGCCTGCGCCGTCGCACAAGAAGCCCTTGAAGTTTTGATTGACGAAAACCTAATTGAAAATGCCCGTGAGATGGGCGATTATCTGCGTGAGCAATTGCGTAAAATTGATAGCCCACACATCAAAGACATTCGTGGACGGGGTTTGTTAACAGGGGTTGAACTTTATGAATCTGCGGGTGGAGCGCGTCGTTTCTGTGTCGCCTTACAAGACGCTGGCTTATTATGCAAAGAAACCCATGACCATATTATCCGCTTTGCACCCCCACTGGTCATCACACGCACCGACATTGACTGGGCAATCGAACGCATCGAAACCGTCTTGATGATGGACTAAGTCCCCTCACCTGAGGCTGGACTGAAAACTTGGTTCAGCCTACACAAATGGGTTAGTACCCGTTCCCTCAAATTTTACTGTCATTAGATAAGCGTTGACATCAGGGACTGGTCCTGATTGAACATAGAGCATAACCTTGTCAAATATATTTACATCACTGACATCATACTCATATTGGTAAACTGCTGATGTATGAACAAGTGGTAGACTAATTTCTTTGACAATTGTATTCGAGTGATAAAGCCTAAACCGAATCAAATTATTAGATTTAACATGTGGGGCACTCACACCAAATGTGATTTTATCACAACGCATAGTAGGAACATCCCGATAACACTCAAAAACGCCTAAGCCTGTAGCAGTTGACCATAGCTTATTGGCAATGTTACGCCCTAAAGTAAAGACCCATCCTTGCTTATCTGTATATCGTGGTACATAATCTTGCACCCATTCATTGCTCACCGTCAACTCCACAGTAAACGCCGTATCACTATAAATCTCAAAGCGCTTGACCGCCTTGCCCGACAAATCCATCACACTCGTCAAATCATGCACGACATCAGCACAATCGGTATAACGCGCCGCAGGAAAAGCCGTATTCGCAGGCGTTGTATGCCCCGTCACCGAGCTAATCGTCAACACCGAACACGCCGTATCCAACGCAAACTTGTACACCCCAGCATAAATCCCATTGCTATCTGCTGTGTCCTGATTGATTGTCCACA
>CAYGTY010000175.1:0-12813 GCA_964352825.1 uncultured Anaerolineaceae bacterium | reverse complement strand
ATACAGTTATTATGGCAAAACATATTGAATATGTTTACTTAGAATCAGATATTCATCACTTCAAATGGTTACGTATATCAGAAGAGGCGACCATTGAATACTATGATCTCATCTGTGGAATTTATGATAACTTACCTGAAAATACAACTACTATCCGTATTTTACATAATTACCACGATATAGCCTTTACACCCTTTACTAATATTTTACCCAAAATGAAAAGTTTACAGTTGGCATATCCAAATTTAAAACGTCGAATTGCCTACTTATCCAACAGTGATGCAACCCATACTCTAGTAGATTTTGTAACAAATACGGTAAATCGAACAGGTAAACGTAATTTCTTCAAATTAGATGGGGAACAACTTGCTATCGAGTGGCTACTATCAGATGAGTAAACAGTGTAACTCTGTAATTATTGAGTTGGCTCATTGATGGGCAAAATCTTGTAGACTTAATCTATCAAGGATTTTTACTAGAGGATAACCTGAGCTAACACATCCCGACTCTACTAATTGTTTTAAGACCCGATTCAGATGACGGGTTGTTGTCCCCATTAATGATGCAAGCTCCTCTTTAGCAGGCAAGACGAAGCTATTATCTTTATTTAAGGATTGTGATAACAGGTATAATGACAGCCGACTAATAAGTGGTAATACTTGATTCATCTGCAAGGCATTCGTGCGATAGAGTTTTACCTTGAGTTGGTCAATCAAAAAGTGTAAAAATTGAGGGTCATTTGTTCCATAACGACGAACAATATCCCGTTCTATGCCCAACATAACCGTTCTTTGTGTCGCAATCACATTACTGTGTAAGCGATCCTCATTAAAAATTTCAATTTCTCCAATAACTTCAAACGGATTTGATAGGGCAATTACAGCCAATTTACCATTGAGGTGATAATGACTGCATTGTACCTGCCCCTCAACTAAGAAATAAAGCATATACTGTTCAGCTTCTTCAATATAAACATTACTATATGCGGGGAAGTGGAAAATTCGTAAATTGTTTAATAAATCATCATTGAGAAAACGTGTCATATCAAATGTAGAAATATAATGTTGGATAGGCTTTTCGGGTTTAGTGATACGCATTTTTGACCTCTTACACACGAACCATATAGCTTAATCATAGTCTACACGATCTAACATATAAAGCTGAGGACATATGTCCTTGAGATGAATAGTGGTTCATTATAGGCTGTAATCAATATAACGAGCGGATGATTCACTATGTTATTCAAACGAAATAAAAAGACAGAAACCAATCAACAGACCTCATCAAGTGAAACTTTAAATCACAGCGAGATAAACCGCATCATGTCACCAGAAGATGCGTTACGCCAACGCATATATGAGCGAATTGCACAAGGTAATGCACTGGCAGAAATTGAAGAGTCTATCAGTCGGAAATGGCATAATTGATAACTGATCCATTAAATCATGTATTAGATGATAGATGAGGTGAGCATGATACTCACTTCATCTATGCAAAATTAGGGTCTCCTATTTTTGCCTGATTAGGAAATCCAAATTGAACCGACAAACCCCTTAATACCATCTCTCAATGATTCCTCCGCATATTCCTAAAACCTTAATTCTTTTCCAAATTTGGCAACAAAATTAGTGTAAAATTAAATAAAGCTATATAATATTAAGTCATTAGGGGATTTGATCAGGAGCATATTATGTCAATTAAGAAGCACCATTTACTATTTATTTCCATGATTATATTGATTAGTTCAACCTTTGTTGCAGTCATTGCACAGGATGATGAGCTTAACGATTTTGGCATGACAGAAGAAGAAATGCTTGAACGAGGCGAATACTTATCGCATATTGGTGCATGTGTATCTTGTCATACACCCCAAAAAGAAGAGTATCTAAGTGCTGATATCACACCTGAACAACTCAAAGAAATTGGATTAGCATTTGAAGACACACAAGATATTGAAAATAAGCTATTGGCAGGTGGGCGTGAATTTCCATTAGGACCATTTGGTGTTCTAGTTTCTCCAAACCTCACATCCCATGAAACAGGATTAGGTGATTGGACCGATGAAGAAATCGAGGCAGCACTCCGCATTGGTGTCAATAAAGATGGTCGTCGTTTACATCCATTAATGCCATATCCAAATTTCTTCCGTTGGGCAGAATCTGATATGCAAGCCTTGATTATGTATCTGCGAACCGTAGCCCCTGTAGAGAATGAAGTCATTCAAACAGGACCGTCTGGTGATGGTATTGCTCCAGAACTCATCGTAGATGCTGAACAATTACCTCAACTCCCACCAGATGGGTCAGACCCGATTGAATTAGGTGAATATCTGACAATTAATATCATGAGTTGTGGTGAATGTCACACACCACTTGACCCCGAGACAGGTGCACCTATGTTTGAAATGTGGTTGGGTGGTGGACAAGCCTACGAAGGACCATGGGGTATTGTCTATGGTGGTAATATCACACCACATGAGACAGGGCTTGCTCGATGGGAAGCATCGGATTATGAACAGGTCTTGCGAGAAGGTATACGTATTGATGGTCGTCGCTTAGTATTTATGCCGTGGCAAGATTATGCAGGTGCAACTGAAGATGATATGGCAGCGGTTATTGCCTATCTACAATCCTTAACACCCGTAGACAACGAAGTACCAGCACCTGCAATTGAAGATTTATTCCTAGAATTTGCAGATGCTGAGTAATCCTAAAACATAGTAGCAAAAAGGTATTGTATGGCGAATAATAATACATCCACTGTTGACATACGTCGCGGTGGATTACGCTTGAGCATCAGTTGGAAGTTAATCATTCCATTTATCGTTATCATCGGCACGCTTGTCGTTGTTTTTCTACCACTTTCAAATCAAGTAGTAGAACAAATCTTATCCGAAGAAACTGACCAGCGATTAGTACAATCGGCTCGTGCATTTGGTGAGTTATTGGAAGCCACAGAGTCTGAAGTCCAACTGATTGCTAGCTTTGCTGCGAACCTAGAAACTATCGAAGCATTGGGTGGTGATGGTCAAGCTGCAGCCAGTGTCATTACCACACTAAAACAAGAGTTAGATGTACCTGAACTGAGTTACTATGCCGCAGATTATGCCCCCGGTGGATTCCCTCTATACTATGGCGGTCCGAACATTACCCGACGCAATCAAAATTTCTCAGAACTTGTTGCTCGTCGTGATGAATTAATAGGAACAGCGATAGAAACAGGAGAAGCCACCAGTGGGATTGCTATTTCTCCGGGGTCATCACAAATCATTGGTGTTTCACCTGTATTTAGTGGGGATACAATGAACGGTATTATCCTCGCTGCCGTCGTGGTTAACAATGAATATGTCTTGGAAATTGGAGAAATTCTAGGGATTGATGCCGCCATCGTCAAAGATAACGCTCCCATTGCATCTAAAATTGATGAAAGCAGTGGATACGAACTACTGCTTCAAGATGATTTTATCGATGACAGTGAAGAATTTACGGCAACAACAGTTCAGTATGAAGATAATGTAGATCGAAGATTACTATCTTATCCGCTATTTATTGATAACCAACAACAAGGTCATGTCCTCGTTGCAAGAACCATTCAAGATGTAGAGGCATTACAATCACAGATTCAGACTCTAATTTTTGGGGCTGTAGGTATTATGGTTGCTGTGATGATCGCCTTCAGTGGGGCAGTCATTTATAATTTCGCCCTGCCTTTAGGAAGACTTGTGCGAGCAACAGAAAAAGTGCGCGGTGGGAACTTTACTGAACGCGTTGATGAAGGTCGAGCATTGTTTCATGATGAAATTGATGATTTGAATGTTAACTTCAATGCAATGACACGCAATCTGCAAGAGCTTTACACAGGACTTGAGGGCAAAGTTGCTGAACGAACAGAGGAATTATCCACAGCTTTGCAAGAACTTGCTATCCGACGTGATGAAGCCCTAGAAGCAAGCAAAACAAAAAGTTTATTCCTCGCGAATATGAGTCATGAATTACGAACACCGCTCAATGCGATTATTGGCTATAGTGAGATGCTCGAAGAAGAAGCCGAAGATTTTGGATATACGGATATTGTGCCTGACTTACTCAGAATTCAAAAGGCAGGGAAACATCTTCTATCCTTAATTAATGACATTCTCGACCTATCAAAAATCGAAGCAGGTAAGATAGACATCTATACCGAAGACTTTAGTTTTGAAGTCCTCTTGGATGAAATCAGCTCAACGATTTACCCGCTGATTCAAGAAAAAGGCAATCAACTTGCCATTGAGTCACCCAAACCAGTGGGTATTGTTCATTCTGATGTGACAAAAATGCGCCAAGTCGTCTTTAATCTTTTGAGCAACGCTGCCAAATTTACAGAGCAAGGTACAATCACGATTAAGATAGAACAAGAGCAACTTAAAGACAAAGAATGGCTTCTTATCTCTGTAAAAGATACAGGGATTGGTATGACACCTGAGCAAGTTGCATCAGTGTTTGATGAATTTACTCAAGCCGATTCATCAACAACCCGCAAATATGGGGGGACTGGGCTGGGCTTACCCATTAGCCGTCACTTTGTACAAATGATGGGTGGTGATATTTCAGTCACAAGTACACCCGATATTGGCAGTACCTTTAAAGTAAGAATGCCAAAACATGTTCTTATTGAACAAGATGCTGATGACACAGATACTATCACGATTGCAACACAAATAAGTGATATACGCCGTACAACTGGTACAATGCAAGTTATTGGTGCTGCTACTGTACTCGTCATTGATGATGACGCAACCGTTCATGATTTGCTGACCCGAATTCTTTCGCGCGAAGGATTTAATGTGTTATCAGCATATTCTGGTGACGAAGGTTTAGAGCTTGCAAGGGAACACCAACCCGACATCATTACATTGGATATTATGATGCCATCTACTGATGGATGGGCAGTGTTATCCAAGCTCAAACAAGACGAAGTCCTTAGTGAAATCCCTGTTATCATGCTATCAATGATTGATAATCAATCTCTAGGATTTGCATTAGGCGCAACGGATTATCTGACAAAACCTATAGCACGTGAAAAGTTCATCTCCATATTACAACACTATACCAATCGGCATGGTAATATCAAATCTGCAAGATTGCTGGTTGTCGAAGATGACCCATCAACTCGTGACATCTTCGAGCGGACTGCTAGCAAAGAGGGTTGGACAGTGGAAACTGCCGAAAACGGTTTGGTTGGTCTTAATCGACTCGCACAAAATAAACCTGACCTGATTCTTCTTGACTTGATGATGCCAGAGATGGACGGGATACAATTTGTAACGGAGATGCGACGTAACGAAGCGTGGCAAGGCATACCTATCATTGTCGTAACTGCAAAAACACTAACAGAAGAAGACCTTAGAAATTTACGCGGACAAGTCGAAAAAATCGTACAAAAAGCAGAATTTACACCCAAGCAACTTGTGAGCGAAATTCGACATATACTAGCTGTGGAAGATTAATCTATAGCTACTTTAATCGTGAAGCAACGGAATTAAAAGTAAACAACTATGAAAATACGAAACCTACTTTATCTCTTGATAATAGCTACTTTTACTGCTTGTGGGACAAATGCGACATCAACACCGCAACCAACCAAGGAAGCGACGATTGAAGCAATAGTTGAAGCTACCGTTGAAGTCACAGCAGAAGCAGACCCACTTGTGCTTGCGGGAAAAGCAACATTTACGCAATTTTATGAGGATGTTAGTTTTTCTTGTTCAACTTGCCACTATATCAACTCAAATGATCGCCTCTTAGGTCCAGGTTTATTAAGCATTGAAGATCGTTTTGAAGATTATGATGTAGAAGATGAAGACCTCGAAAGCTATATTCGCACATCAATATTGAATCCTAAGCTCTTTATTGTACCTGCCGAGTCACCTTACCCTGAGAATATTATGCCTACTACATATGGTGATTTGTTTAGTGAAGAAGAAATCGATGAGCTTGTTGCATACATCTTATCATTCTAAGATACATCGCTTAGCGTATAGAATGGGTTATTGGGACTCCCTCTAATCCGATATAAATCAATCGTAGAATGGTCTTGATATGAGATTATTCCTCAAAGTATCTATAGGTAATTTTTGCCAATATAGTACAATTGTGTGCGTAATCTTTTGTTATGGCTATAATAGGGATATTGGAAGTCTATTGGATGTTGGTATTAAAGAAAGGTAGCGGTTGTCATGCCTGATAACAATCTCATCGGCAAGACAATTGATCATTTCCGAGTGGAAAGATTTCTCGGGCAAGGTGGAATGGCGGCAGTTTATGAAGCCACTGATTTACGTTTGCAGCGTCAAGTCGCAATCAAAATCATGCACGCCCATCTTGCATCACAAGGGTCATTTCGGGAACGATTTATGAACGAGGCTCAAGCGGCAGCAAGTCTTGACCATCCGAATATTGTGCGGGTAAACACATTTACAAAAGATGAGGCGAACCTCTATCTTGTAATGGAACTCATTCCCGGTGGTAATTTACGGCAATATATCAAACAACTACATGAGCAGGGTAAATTTATAGATTATCCTGAAGCGGTAGAAATCGTCAGACAATTAGCTGGTGCATTACACTATGCTCACGGACGGCGGATGGTACACCGTGACATAAAACCTGATAATATCATGCTAAAACCACTACAGCATGAAGAAGGTGGACTCAATTATCGCCCTGTAATTACAGACTTTGGCTTAGCCAAATTAACTATTGCAGGCGAAGATGAAGCCACAGCAGAACAACCGATTGGTACATATCCTTATATGTCGCCAGAGCAGATTAATGCAGAAGTTGTCGATGCAAGAACCGATATTTATGCGCTTGGCATTATGTTATACGAACTCAGTGTTGGGCGATTACCCTATAATCCTAAAACAATTGCAGAAGCAGCGCGTATGCATGGGCGAGACCCCTTGCCCTTACCAACAGAACTCAGGCGTGGATTCCCCGAGCGACTCGAAGAAATTATTGTTAAAGCACTTGAAAAAGATCGCGACAGTCGCTTTAATTCTGCGGCTGAAATGGCGAAAGCACTGACAGCAGTAACACAAGAAAAGAAAGCACAGACGGTTGAGATGAGCCGTAGTGCGCTCTTTAATTACATGGATCAGTACGATACCGATGTACAAACATCTATCATGCCAGAGCCGATTGCACCCCATCCATCCGAACCTGTACCCGAGCGAAAAGCACGCGATAAAGAATATGATTGTCTATACTTTACCAATGGGGAAGATGGATTTATTCATCGTCTCGTCCGTGAGCGTACAACCATCGGACGTGCAGCGCGACAAGATGTTTCACTAGAAAGCAATTGGTTATCGCGTGAACATGCTGTCTTGGAACGTAAACCGAATGGTAAATACTATCTACTGGATTTAAGTGAATCCAATGGTATTTGGACAGAAAGCTACAAATTACGCAAAGATACGCCCGTTATTCTTCAACCCAATGCCATCTTCCGTATGGGTGACTATTGGATGCAATTTTTACCTCGTGAAGAAGTTATTGAAAAGGCAACACCACCTCAAACTCCTGCACCTGTAAGTCGTGATGATGCGGTAGTCGAGCCTGATTTATCATTTATCGATGACCCTGATTATTCTACAGATGCGGGTGATACAAAATCAGTAACGATTGCAGATAATATGCCCTCAACATTGACTGCGGAGGAACTCCCCAAGCCCATCCCTGTTGATGAGGAGCAATATGAGGCTGCCACTTTAGAACAAATCAATGCCGCACAGGTACGGGCACGGGTTGAGCAAGAACGCAAAATGAAGGAGATTCGCGAAGAAGTTCGCCAGCAAACAGAGCAGCAACAAGCGTTAACGACTAGCGAAAATGATGTACCAGATAGTATAGATGGCATTGACACACAATTATTGGGAATCATGCCTCTCTATGAGATGCCCCGTGATGACCCGCCTGAACTCCGTCCATATCAATTTGGTTTTGATCGTTTAATTATTTTCCGTAAAAACGAACTACCGCGCCTTATTTTATTAGAAGAATCTACTTATACTGTTGGACGCGACCCAGCCAATGATTTAGTATTTAATAGTCCCCATGTGTCCGCTTTTCATGCACGGATTGAACTAGAATCAGGATTTTATTTCATTACTGATTTAGAATCCATGAACGGTACATGGTTTGAAAATGAACGCCTCAGTGCCAATATGCCAACACGCCTCAGTGCCAGTAAAGTCCTGCGTATTGGTGATTATTGGATAACATTTGAGGGACGGCGTGATGTCACCTCAGAGATGATGATTCGTGATGACTTAGACGACACCATGCTCAAAGTCGATGATACAGCTGATGATACAATTGATACAGCTGTTATGGTACGTCCTCTCGAAGAGGAAATGCCATATTATTCACAACCTCCGATGAATAATGAATTACGCGAGACTGACCGTCTTGTTTTTTACAGTGAAGACCACCCTCTAAAAATAGAACCGATTACCAAAGAAATCACCACCATTGGGCGTGGGTCAAATCAAGATATACGCCTTGATGGAAAACGCGTTTCCCGTCAACATCTTGTCTTAGAAATACGCAGAAACGGCAACTTATATTTGCGTGATGTCGGCGATGGATCGACCAATGGTACATGGATTGAAGATATTAAGCTGGTCGCCGATACAGATGTTATATGGGGACGCGATGAAGTTGTCCGCATCGGTAATTATTGGATGAAATTTGAGGCGGGTGTCAAACTCATTGACCCTGGAACACTCCAAGATGACCGTGGTCTAATCGGCAAAACCGTAGGTACATATCAGGTTGACCGTTTCATTGGTAAGAGTCACATTTCTTCTGTTTATAAAGCAACAGACTTGCAACTGGGACGTGATGTGTCCTTAAAGGTACTCGACCCTCTACTAGCGCAAGATAGCGGGCAAAGGCAACGCTTCTTAGAAGAGGCTCGTATCCTGAGTCGCCTTGACCATCCGAATGTCGTTAAGGTTATGTCCTACAACCGTGCTGATAACGAAGTGTTCATGGTACAGGAATTAATAACAGGTGGGACACTGCGTGGTGTTCTACAAGGATATGTCGCAAATGATTCTCAGATGGATTTGCGGGATGCCGTTGACCTTGTTGTACAGATGGCAAATGGGTTGCACTATGCCCATCAACAAGGTTTAATTCATCGGGATGTAAAACCTGAAAATATTGTACTCAAGACAGCAGGTGTTGTTGGTCCATTAGTTAAATATACGCCAGTTTTGACAGATTTCAGCATTGCACGGTACGCACGGACAGAAGACTTATATGATGATGAAGGCGACACCTCTTTTGCTTATATTTCACCAGAATCCTCAAATGGTGAACGGACAGACATTCGTAGTGATATTTATGAATTGGGTATTGTTCTATTTGAGTTACTGGCAGGGCATCCACCGTATCGACCATTGTCCATTGCAGAAGCTATACGGATGCACACCCGTGAGCCAATTCCACGTGTATCCGAGCGTCGCCCAGGGATACCACTCGATTTAGAAGCAGTTGTAATCAAAGCATTGCAGAAAACGCCTAACGACCGCTATCAAACAGGGATTGATTTTGCACGTGCTTTACAACGCATTTTGCCAATCTTAGAAGCTGATGCTGGGGATATGGAAAGCCTCAGTCAAGTACAAGATGTAGATGTTACACAAATCATGATTGCACCATTGGCACGGTATATGCCACTGTTGACACAACCCCCACGTTCAGAAGGGGAAGCGCTACATGACCGCTTAGTTTTATATAGCGAGCAATATCCAACTAAAGTTTTCGACCTTGATAAACCTATCTTTACAATTGGTCGAGGTGGTGACCAAGATATTTTACTAGAAAGCCGTAATGTATCCCGTCGTCATGCTCGGATTGAACGCAGTCCAGATAATATTTATCGGATTGTAGATGTTGGGTCTGCCAATGGATCATGGTTGGGCAGTTATAAACTGATTGAAAATGTCATTGAAATCTGGGACTTAGAAGAAACTGTCCGTATTGCAGATTACTGGTTACGGATTGAGAGCAAAGATGACATCAACGGTGTCTTCATGCCCGAAATTCCAGAACCGATGCCTGAGGACTTAGATAAAGAACTTGCCTTAGATAATATTGGTCCACCTGTGATTCATCATCCAGCCCCAGACCACGATAAAATCCAAGTGGTAACGAATATGAGTACCTTGACGGTACAAGCTGGATCATCCATCACAATGTCTGTCGAAGTCGTTAATTTAAGCGATTTTGTTGACCACTTTGAAGTCCATGCGATTGGTTTACCACCAGATTGGGTCACACAGCCCACACAAACGTTGGATTTATTACCGGGTAATCGTGAGACAACATCCATTACATTCCATCCCCCACGCGCCAGCACCAGTAGCGAGGGGCATCATGCTTTTGAAGTCCGTGTAACGGCTGAAGCTAAAGGGATTAGTGCAGTACGGACACAATGTTCGCTCACAATTTTACCTTTCAACAGTTATACAACCAGCATTTATCCTGATCGCTTACGGAATAAGGGTAAAGTTGAGCTTCAAATTCATAATACAAGTAACACATTTGCGACATTCACCATTGCCCCCCGTGACCGTGAAGCGATGTTGCACTTTAATCTGGAAGGCACACAATATCAGCTTCCCCCAGGTTATACAGAAAGCATCATCATTGATGTGAATCCACAAAAACGACCTTGGTTCGGGCGTGAGCAAAACTATGGCTATGAGATTGTCGCATCGCCTGTACCTGTGGAACTTGCAGGTGGACCACAAACCCAACGTGGAGATTTAACTGTCTTTCCACGATTGCGTATATGGTATTTCATTCCATTAGTACTACTGACAATTTGTCTTTTGATCAGTTTAGCAGTCTTTACCTTCTCAAGAGGGCAGGAAGCCATTGGTTGGGTGACAGAAACAGCCGTTGCAGAAGCAACATTGAATGCAGCAACACAAACAGCAATTGCTGTGGGTGATGATGATGGTGATGGCTTACCGAATAACCTTGAAGCGACATTACAGACATTCCCAGATTTAGCAGATACGGATGAAGATGGTCTAACCGATGGTCAAGAAATCCGTATTTGGAATACCGACCCACTCAATCGTGATACCGATAATGATACCCTCAGTGATGGCGATGAGGTTAATATCTACGGTACTAGCCCAACCTTAGCTGATACCGATGGTGATGGAATCCTTGATGCCCAAGATTTATTCCCAGGGCAGGCAGCAACACCTACCATTACACCATTCCCAACCCTAGAAGGTGGCGATATTTGTCCTAATTCTCCTATTCCGTCACGCGTGAGTGTCGGTTCAGGTGCGATTGTTGAAGCAGGTGGGGTCGCCAATCGTATCCGTAGCGAAGCCAGTACAACTGCTGATATTGTCGGATATATGGAACCCGGACAAGCATTCCAAGTCATTGGAGGACCAACTTGTGACCCTGAAACATTGATACGTTTCTGGAAAGTTGACTTTAATGGTTTACAAGGCTGGACAGCAGAGGGCGAAGGTGAAGAATATTATATCGCGCCACCAGAAGGTGACAGTGGTGAAAATAGTGATGGTGATAGCTCAGGCACAACAACTGATACAACTACGTCCGAAGATACCTCTTCCAACACAACCACCAATAATGCGCCAACAACCGCAGATTTGAATGCAGGTGTTAATGAAGAAACAGCAGCAGTATCCAATACCCTTGCGAGCTTACCCCCTGCTGGCACAGTCAGTGTGGCACGAGATGATATCGGCATTCAGCTTTTAGCAAATGTTAACAGCAACCTGATGTCTAACGCGGTTGATGGACTAACGCCATTGAGCATGGGTTGGGTCAAACTACAAGCAAGTTGGGAAGCGCTACAACCTAATGGACCAGAGGTAACATCACAGTTGCTTACCCTACAATCTCATATCAATTTACTTAAAAGTAATGGCTACAAAGTGTTAGTCAGTGTTGTCAAAGCACCAACATGGGCGCGTTCAACCAGTGTTGAAGATGGTCCACCTGATAACCTTGACGATTTAGAGACTTTTCTTGGAACACTCATGCAGTTATCGGGTGGGCAGATTGATGCGATTGAAATCTGGAATGAGCCGAATTTATTGCGGGAATGGAATACAGCAACTTACCCATTTACAGGGTCTGGTTATATGCAACTTTTTGACCGTGCCTATAATACAATCCGTCAATACTCGGATAGCGTTATTATCGTTACAGCAGGTCTAGCCCCAACAGGTAACTCATCGGTATCAATACAAGACAGACAATATTTACGCCAAATGTATAATGCAGGCTTGGCGAATTATCAAAATATCGCTCTAGGTGTTCATCCTTACGGCTGGGCAAACTCACCTGATTCAATTTGTTGTGACCAAGTGGGCGGTAACTGGAACGATCAACCACAATTCTTCTTTTTGAATACCATTGCAACTTATAAGGCCATTACTGAAAGCTATGGACATAGTACCGAATTATGGTTGACTGAATTTGGTTGGACAACATGGAGTGATTTACCCTACGATCCAACAGAGCCGTGGATGAGTTATCTAACAACATCACAACAGGTGGATTACACCATTCGGGCTTTTGAGATTGGCAGTGCATTAGACTATGTCGGACCGATGTTCTTGTGGAATTTTAACTTTGCCAATACCTTCACACTCAATAATCGTGATGAGATGGCAGGGTATAGCCTTGTCATATCTGATGAAGATTTTAACTTCCAACCACGCGCACTCTATAATGCCTTGCTGACCAGTTAATGATAAATGAC
>CAYGTY010000174.1:10730-12938 GCA_964352825.1 uncultured Anaerolineaceae bacterium | reverse complement strand
GACAAACCAAACATCGTCTGCATTCAAACTGAGTTCGGATAATGCAATATTGAATATCTTGGGGGCAGGTTTTTTGACACCAACAGCTTCCGAAACAACAATGCAAGACATGTGATGTCTAATATTCAAGGTATCAATCGTGAGGTTTTGCAAGTCTGTTGGACCATTGGTGATGATACCAAGCTGAATATCTTTTGCGAGCAATTCTTGTAGTGTATCCTCTAATCCAACAACACCGATGGCACACAGCCCAAGCTCACTATACCAATAATCGCGTAGATCTTCGATTGAGGGTTTATCTTTCCAAGGAATCCATTTTTGAAGACCACGCCACCGTTCCTCTAAAGGGCGATACCCACCTCCATCAGCATTATGGATAATGGGTTCAATATCTTCCACACGGGTCATCTGATGATGCGCGCGAAAATGCCTATAAAACTGTCTAGCAAATTTTGTTACAGAGGCGTGTCGGTCTGTCAGTGTGTTGTCTAAATCAAACAGAATGGCTTTAGGCTGTGTTGGCATACCCTATTTATTCAACATCTCCACTAGGATTTGACAAATTCATTTTTTGGCGTTGCTCACGTAATTCATTGGTATGGAAAAACAAAGCAATCGCCACTGTAGCCAAGCTAAATACACTACCTAAGCCGATACTAACAACAAGCGCTTGGAACATCGTATTACCTTGTGATAACGATACAAGTAGCATCATAACGATACTTCCCACAAGGCTTAAACCCGCAACGATACCAGTCGATAGCCATTCACGACGAATAGCAAGATAACTCACAACTAGAATTATTGCAAAAATCGCAAAGAATATAATCGAAGTTGGCGATGATAGCATATATAATCTCTCCCATATCCATCAATCATCAATTGTATTGTTATTGTAATGCCACAATACACATAAAGTTTAATGTTTTCAGTGTAGCAGAAATAGCAAATAATATTGCATTAACGATTACAAACTCTAACAAACATTGGCATATTTTGACTAAAATCACATCAATGACATGATATTGAACCCTAGCACACAATAGGGTGTCATATACAATATGTACTCAATATGCACCCAAAGAGGAAACCAATGCCCAACGAACCATTACCATCAACAAAACATGAGGAAAACCCAGCTAGCGCACAAATCATTTTGCTATTCGGTGTCATATTTGTTTTAAGCATTGTCATTTTCAGTGGAAACCCCAATGCAACTCGTGATTTTATAACATCCACTCCACCCGCAGTGATTTCTAATCCACAAATTGATGAGTCCGAAGTCAACACCAACAATATGCCTGCTATGCCTGTTGCGATGTTCAATTTGGAAAACCCTAATGGATGGAAAAACCCTGAAACGGTCACGCTAGTTGGCACATTCCAAGACGAACTTGGATGCGAAACAGATGAAAGCCTCACCTGTGAACAAACGAATATGAACTATGACATCTTAGGAGACATTTGGAAAGCGAGCTTCACGCTACCCCAAGGTGAATATACGTATCGCGCCCATCTAGATGCAAGCGACACTTTCATTTACGGTAAAAATGGTGTCAGTGGTAAAGATAGTCCAATGATTGACTTCATCCTAAATCGTCAACAGACTGTAAATTTCTATTATGACCATAAAACAGGCTGGATAACCGATGATATTAATTCACTTATCCTCACCTTGCCTAGTAATTTTCAAGATAAAGTAGGATGTCGCGAAGAATGGAACGCATCATGCTTCCGCACTTGGTTACAAGATATAGAGGGCGATGGCATCTATACCTATGAAACTTTATATCTACCCAGCGGTAGTTGGGAAACACGGGTCGCATTAAATGGAGACATCAACACAAGTTACGGGCAAGGTGGCACATTTGACGGCGACAATATCCCACTCTGGATACCGAATATCGGTCATCTAAGCGTTTTCACATGGGATAGTAACTTAAAAACACTTACTATTTTTGTCAGTAATGTGCCAATTCGTTTATCAACAGACCTGCCAACCCTTGCACCTAATCAATAATCTATGAGACAAAACGTGCAAAATCAGCAGTTCAGATTACAATAGACATATCATCACATCATAAAGGATAAAGTCATGGCAAAAGAAGTTAAGATTTTCACATTTATTAATGACCGTGAAGGACGCGAAGAAGGTGAAAAAGAATTGAGTCGTTTAGTTAATGAGGGATATACAATTATAACCTCTGG
>CAYGTY010000174.1:0-10630 GCA_964352825.1 uncultured Anaerolineaceae bacterium | reverse complement strand
TTGACGGTAAAGTCGCCATCATTACAGGCGCATCACGCGGTATTGGACAATCTATAGCAGAAGAATTTGCTAAGGCTGGCGCAAAAGTTGTTGTATCCAGCCGTAAGCAAGACGCTGTTGATGCAGTAGCAGAAGCGATTAATCAAGCAGGTGGGACTGCCATCGGAGTCGCTGCCCATAATGGCGACAAAGAAGCGTTATATGCTCTGGTCGATAAAACAGTCGAACACTATGGTAGAGTAGATATTATCGTCAATAACGCTGCGACCAATCCACACTTTGGAACAGTTCTTGATGCAGAAGATAGTTATTGGGAAAAGACAATCGGTGTCAATATAATGGGTAATGTCTGGTTATCACAAGCCGCTGTTAAAGTCATGAAGGAAAATGGTGGGGGTAAAATCATCAATGTTGCATCCATCGTTGGACTGAACCCTGGGCAATTCCAAGGAATTTATAGTGTCACCAAAGCCGCCGTCATCAGCTTAACCAAGACACTTGCAATGGAACTTGGCTCAGATAATATCCAAGTCAATGCGATTGCTCCTGGGCTGGTGCAGACAAAATTTGCTCAAACCCTATGGGAAAATGATGATTTAATGGAGCAAGTCTTAGCCCAAACCCCTGCTGGTCGTATCGGTCAACCTGTCGATATTGCAGGATTAGCTTTATTTCTTGCCTCACCTGCATCCGATTTCACCACAGGGTCGGTATTTGTGGCAGACGGTGGGATTACACTCGGTTCGCTTTAAAATTATATAATTCAAATTTTTATAGAATATACTGATATAGTTTTGAGGCTCTGGGAAAGTATCGCTATTAACGATCAATGAACAAACACTGATTTTGTCCCACTATACCTTTCTAAATTTCCATAGAGGCTTAAAGCAACTACTTTTAAAAATAACCTGTAGGAGTATATAAACTTGCGTTTTGAATATTATAGTGATTTCACACCTGCCAAATGTGCATCAGCCATCAAAGCCAGACTTAAACAACCTGAAACAGCCAGTCGTCCCGCCATTATAGGTGAGGTAGATAAAGAGGGATTTGCAATAACAGTCAATACAACCGTCATTGGTAATTTTCGGCGGAGAACCAGTATGAAGGCAACCTTTAATCGTGATAAAGGCACAACAGTTATTAACGGCTATGTGAACACAGGAGCAGACCGAAAACAACAAATTGGTGTATTTATCGGCTTATTCATCGTTGGTATAGCCCTAATTGCAGTGGGTTATTTTATTCAAGGTGTGCTTATTGGGCTTATCGGTGCAGCTATGTATATCCCGCTACAAGGTGATGCAAAAAATAGTGACTATCTAATCAAACAAGTCAAATCAGCATTAAAAGCCAAGACACGTGACCCACGCTAAAGATTATGTTCAGCACGGATTGTTTGAAGCAATGCCTGACTCCCCTTCTGCACCAACTCATAAACATCATCAAAGCGATTATTATAATAGGGGTCAGGGACTTCTAATTCGCTGACAGTCCCTGCATCATAAGCATCCTGCAAGAAAAGTGAAACTTTAGCCTCACCTTTGGGCTTTGCAGTAATCGCTTGAATATCTGACAAGTTTGATTTATCCATCGCCAGCACATAGTTGAATAAGTGCAGGTCATCTTCACGCAATTGACGGGCGCGCCCTCGATAATCAATGTGATGCTTACTTAGGGTTTTGAGCGTCCCACGATGCGCGCTTTGCCCAATGTGATAGCGCGATGTACCAGCCGAATCGACCATAATAGCATCTATCAACCCAGCATCTTTGACCATCTGTTGGAAGACAGCATCTGCCATCGGTGAACGGCAAATATTCCCGAGACAAACAAATAATACTTTAATCATCAATTACCCCCTAATGATTATCGTCTTCATCCTCTTCAGGCGCATCCACATCTTCAAGCGATTCAATCGGTGTTGTATCGACAAATTCTGGGCGTGTGGGTACAGTATCCGTTTCAGATACCACATCATCAGTTTCAGGAATTTCTACATCTTCAGTTTTGGTAAGCGCATCAATCACATTTTCATGCTCAATGACTTCTTCTTCTGTCGGTGGACGTGTTGCAGAATGTCCAACCATCGTAATCTTACCGTCGATAAATGCACCTTCTTCAGTCGTAATAGCAGACGCGCTAATATCACCCCAAATACGCCCAGTCCGTAATAATTGGACTTTGCTACCTGTGACATTACCGCGTACCGTTCCCGCAATCGAAATATTACGCGCGTCGATGTCTGCGTGTATCTCTGCTGATTCACCAACGAGAATATTACCTGTAATCACTAAAGTACCCGAAAATTTACCATCCATACGGACATTACCTGAACTGGTAAACTTGCCTTCTATATCGCAATCAGAACCAATCACGGTGTCAAAGCCGATTGGTTGACTATTTGATTGGCGGGGTATATTCTCTTGAACATCGTCTTCTGATTGTCCTCGACGATTAGTAAAAAATGCTGTCATTATGTTTCCCTCATGACTAATTTTCCCACTTTTATCACTATACAGTGCGAAATATCAGAGTGCAATTGTATATTCTGTCGTACAATCTACAAATATAGGTGGCAAATAATTGAATTTCGCATCATAATAATTGTTATATCTGTCATAATCACCCACGAGATGGAGATATACCCATCATGGAAACACTCTGGAATATACCTTTAGTAGAAATTACTGATGTAGCAAAAATCGAAGAAACCCGACCAGCCGCTGTTATTACAGGCACGCGCGCATGGAACGCTGTGGGGTCATTGATTAAGCTACCTGTTGTCGTACAAGCAGAACCTTATACAGCCGACATCAATTTTCTTGATACACTAGCGAATGGTTTACCTGAACAAGTCGAAGTTGTATATGGTATCGGCGGTGGTCTAGCTTGTGATGTTGCAAAATATGTAGCATCAAAAAATAATTTACCCGCAGTTGTTGTCCCAACGGCATTAAGTGTTGATGGGTTCTTCACTGCAATTGTTGCTGTTCGACGTAATGGAACAGTGGAATATGAAGAAACAGGACCAGCCGAAAAAGTCTATATCGACTGGGACATCGTGTCCAGCGCACCTGACCATATTCGCGGAACAGGCATCACCGAAATTCTGAGTATGACTACGGGTCTACTCGACTGGCGATATGCAGCCGAACGCAAGAAAAATTCCCCACAAGAACGCTATCAACCATGGGCGGCACAAATTGCAGCAGGTATCGCACAACAAGCCTATAAGATTGCAAAAGGTGTCGGTAATGGTAATGTGGATGCACTGCGTAATTTGCTCGATTTAATCTGTCTGGAAGTTCAACTCACCAATCAATTGGGTCATAACCGCCCACAAGAAGGTAGTGAACAATATTTTGCCTATGCCATTGAACCCAAAGCATCACTTGGTGAAGGTGTTCCTTATTCTGATTTAGTCGGTCCTGGTATTTTGATTGCAGCAGCACTCCATAAACAAAGTATCAAACCCATCCGCGAGACATTACAGTCAGCTGGTGTACGCTTGGGTCAACTCAAACCTGATGATATTATGGATACCCTACGCGATTTACCTGATTATGTTGTTGCACATGACCTGCCCTATAGCATTGTGCATGATATGGATCTTGAAGATGAAGCAACCATCGCACGTCTGGAAGAAACTGGCTTGGATTTCAAAGCTGAGCATCCACTCTAATCCCCACTTACTATAAAACCTAAACCAGAGGCGTAGTCTAAGACTCGCCTTTTGTTTTGTTAGGTGAATTTTGAACCATAGCAACATGTCTATCGTATTAAAGATGACAATGATAGAAAGTTATTTTGATGAAGCTCCGTGACATGTCGATTGAATTACGTTGGGTGATGTTTGCACTGATTGTAGCGAATACGTCCTCCCGTATGATGCAACCCTTTATACCACTCTACTTAGAAAGCCTCGGTGCAAGTGTTGCAGAGGTTGGTTTATTCTTCACCTTAAATATTCTTTTTAGTATTTTGTTTCGTGTATTGGGGGGTTGGGTATCGGATACAGTCGGACGCTTGCCCATTATGGCAGTCGGCAGTATTTTCGGGACACTGTCTACACTAGCTTTCGCACTTGCACCTACATGGGAACTCGCGATTATCTCCGCTATTTTATCAGGCATCGGCGCATCGATGGTACAACCTAGCTATCAAGCCTACATTGCGGAAACATCGCCGAAGGGTGCTGTAGGCTCAACCTTTGGTTTAATAGAAAGTCTATTTCTCATTTGCCAGATTATTGGACCACTACTCGGTGGATTCTTAGTCGAAAACTCAGGCTATCGTGCCTTATTATGGACAGCCTTTGTGATTATGGTGATTGCAACGATTGTAAGGCTTAGCATCGCGCGAGGAAAAACCATCGCTTATCAAAAATTAGGCATCCAAAAACTAGCCAGTGATATGCGTAAAACACTAGCTGTCTTGATGGCTGGTGGATTGCTAACATGGATGTTCATTACAGACGGTTTACTGGATGCAAGCTCGCAATCAGTCATGCCATTCATGCCAAAATACGCTACAGAAGTCGCTGGTATCACTGAAACAGGGTACGGTGGCTTAATCGCATTTTTATCTGTGATTGCCGTATTAACAAGCTGGCTGGGTGGGCTTTTCTCTGACCGCTATGGGACATATATCAGTATTGCTGTTGGGGCATTATGCTGTGCGATAGCTTTTGCAATGTTAGCAGTTAGTACCTCAACTCTAAGTTTAATCATCGGGTTTGGCATCATGGGGGCATCAGGTGCATTTATCCAGCCTGCATTTTCAGCACTCCTCAGCCAAGCCGCTCCCAAAGACCAACTCGGCGTGATGTATGGGTTATTCCGTAGTGCGCTAGGACTTGTTGCAATCCCTGCCCCATCAATTGGCGGAACACTTTACGACCGTATCAGTCCAACAGCTACATTGAGCTTGGGAATACTACTCAGCCTCATTGCTATCCCATTGTCATTATTCAAGTTGCGTCCGATGATAGAAAAGGTAAAACCAGCAGAGTAGGTCAATCAGTCAATCAACCTACTCATTTGTTGAATTTAGCGAGAAACAATCTTGTTGAGGATATTGAACCAGAAGGGCGCACCCTGTGATGCAGAAATCACTGTTACAGCCAAACCCATGAGTTTTGCTAATAATAAGCCAAACCAACCTTCAGGGTTATTCCCAGGGAAATAATTCCAAATATTGTTCGGATTAGCACGATGAGGGCTATCTGCTGGAGTAGTACTGACATCAATCAACAACCAACCAATCGGTAAGCGTAACTGATTAATATCAGCAATCGTCTGCCCTACCGCTTCAGCAGAGTCCGCAATATCTTCAACGACATCTTCTGTACCCGCATCAGCATTGCCTGCTTCTTCATTTGCTTGGTTTGCAGCTTCAATCGCAGCTTCAAGTTCGCCACTTGTCACCGCATCGGTAGCAACACTACTCAGTTGAGTACGTAACACAGGATCTTCCCACAATGTCCGTGCGATATGCAATGAATCAACATTTGCTGATAAAGCAATCACTAAGGCAACCATGATCGATAATGTCTTCATCTTTGTTGCAAAATTAGAGCTTGCACGATCCATCGAATTATCGAACCAAGTCTGAATATTCGCCTTGGCTTCGTCTAATGTTTCCGCCGTAGACATAATAGTTGTCAATGCGTTACGAAAGTAGGGGTTATCGATCTGACGAATCCCAGCTAAGACAGAAACAACACTATTTGGCTCTAAGCCCATTTGTGTGATTTCATCTTCAATTTGGTCAAGCGTATCATATAAAGCGTTACGGAAGCTCTCTTGATCAACCTTAGCAATTACATCATGGAGTTTATCCATACCCTCACCAGATGTCACAATACGGTTGACTATCAAACGTAAGCCACGACGTTCTGGACCTGATGGCATCCCATCAATCACATTTAATAATGCGCCAAATAGTTGTTGGTCAGATTCCACTTTGATATTGTTTAAAACAACATCCACAAACGTACCTGAATCAATCCAGCCCACCGCAGCAATAGTACTATCTGCAATCTTTTGTGCATCCTCATCAGAAATACGCTGTGTCGGTAAGACAGTACGTTCTTCTACCAACTGAATCAATGGGTGTGTATAAATCTTCGCGCGCATAACAGGGTCATCAATGATTTTGTCCAATGCCTCACGTAAGTTTTGTGCGCGCAATCGTAAAGCATTAGAAATCAGTGTATTAATCTCGGTGACTAAAATACTGAGTAAAATATAAACAAATATAATCCCGACAATGACCTCAACAATCGCAGCCATAGCACTCCCTTTCGCCTAGCAGGTTTATTTTTTCAAACAATTACCTTAATACAACCTGAGTATATCCTAATGCCCCTATTGCGCAACTAAAGATTTACACTGGGTGGTGTCTCTGTAGCGGTTGGTGTTGGCGTACTGGTTGGCGTTATATTCGGGTCAGGTGTCCATGTATCTGTAATTTGAGGGGTAGCAGATGGTGTAAAGGTAGGTGTATTGGTCACTGTCGGTGCTGGTGTCCAAGTCTGTGAAGGTGTTAGGGTTGGATTGAGTGCGCGGATAATATCTTCATGCATATAAGCAGGTTCAAGCCGTCGTGTTAATGGATTTTCGTCAATCACAAACCAATCTGTGTCACCTTCCCGTGCAATGACACAAACAATTTCATTCTGCGCTAAGGTATCGACAATCTGTGAATTAGTCGATGGCAATGACCGAACAATCGCACTTGGGACATCAATAATAAATTCTTGGCATTCGGGGACAGGTGTTTGTGTCGGCAAAGATGTTGGTGCGAAGGTTTCTAGTTCTTCAAATCGGATAGCAGTTGCAGTGGATAAGTCGATTGCTTGGCGTGTGGATTCGACAACCGTCATCCCCGATGCCATAAAGCTACGAAGCCCAAGCCACATGTAATAAATTCCGAATACAATAGCCATCCCAACAAGTATCACAAACCATGTCGGTGGTCCACTCTGACGACCACTACCCATATACACCTCTATGTATTATTTATCTAAACCATAGTGAGAAAATCTAAAAACTGCAAGCAAGCGTTGTCTAATCGTCAGTTTTCATGATGAAGTAATTTATAAATATGGGCAATAAAATCATCACCATCAAAGGGACGTTGCAGGTAATAATTAACCCCAACATCAAATGCCTCTTGGCGTACCTTAGCACCCGTCAAACCTGTTATCATCAAAATTGGGATGTGTTGTGTTTTGGGATTTGCCCGTATCCGCTTGCATACTTCAATACCACTAATGTCAGGTAAGCGTACATCTAGAATAATCCCGTCAGGTAATAATGATTCTGCCAATTCAATTGCACGTTTACCAGTACCTGTCACATGAGCAGAATAATCATTTAGCGATAGAAAGGCTTCCATAACTTCACGATTTAAATCATCATCATCCACAATTAATACAGTTTGTGCCACGGTATATCCTTTGGGATATTGATACGCTTATTGCATAAGGTGTTAATGAAACAGCGACTATAGTTATTTTAGCTGAGTTATCAGACCTAGCAAGCGAACAAAGCTACAACATCATCAACATATAGAATTTCATGAGGAATGTCACATATATTCCATATGGCAAAACAAATGTAGATATAATCTTAATCATGTGTGCATCTACAATAGGTCACTGGCATGAAACTCATTACCCTTAATTTACGGTTCACTGCAAATCGCTGGCAAGAGCGGTTTCCTATGATTATAGACTTACTTCATCAAGAGCAACCTGATTTTGTGGGATTACAAGAGGTCTCTCTAAAGGTTCAACAGGCACACCTCATCCAAGGCGCACTGAATTACCTCAATCCAAACCAACCTTATAAACTCAGGGTGGCTAATGATACCTTCGAGCCAGCCATATTAGCCAATGCAATATTATCTCGTTATCCTATTGAGGAACATGAGCGCATTTGTCTGCCACAAAATTTTCGGATTGCCCATCGTATATTAGCTAATATCAATGGTCATAAAATTATCGTTGCCAATACTCACTTACATCACAAACCCTATAATGACGAGTCAATTCGGCTGCCTCAAATGAAAGCCGTTGTCGATTGGTTAAATCAATTAGAGAATATACCGACGATACTCATGGGTGATTTTAATGCGCGTCCCGAAACAGAAACTGTGACTTACGCAAAGCAATCCTTTCAATCAGCTTATCAATCCATACATAACTGCGAACCTGAAAAGACTTTCCCATCGCCGTTAATTGATAAAGACTTTAAACCACGTACGATTGACTATATTTTTTATACGCCTAGTGGATTAAATATTATTGATGCGAAGCTAGTTGCCAATCAGCCTGCCCCCAGTGACGCAACGCTCTATCCATCCGATCATTTTGGTATTTGTGCTAAATTCGATTTTGCTAATGGTTGACATATAGATAAACATCGATATAATAAAAATATGAGTGTAAATCTTATAACTTTCGCAAAAGCAATGGCAGACGATACACGGCAAGAGATGTGTAAGCAATTATGTTGTGTATGGTTAAATGTGAATGATCTGGTTGATTCGCTAGGCGGGAAAGTGAAACAACCCACTGTCAGTCACCATCTGAAGTGTCTTGAAGAGGCAAACCTAGTCCTTGTCCGAAAAGAGGGAAGGCAACGCTTCTATACGCTCAATCAAGAACATATGACGATGTGCTGTGGATCTCTCATTACAGAGTTTGCGCCCGACTTTGCCAAGCAAGTTATAAACCCAGAATCGATTCTGACAATAGACTAGGGTCGATATTTTTTTCGGAAAATATATCGATATTCATCAATATAAATAAGGAGATATAACATGACTTATCAAAATCCAGATACCTGCTGTGACAACGGATGTGAATGTAACAGTGACGGAACAGGCTGTTGCTAGACACCTATAACTAATATTAGAATGAGCTTGAATACACCAACATAATATATTCAAGCTCGTTCTATCTTAAAACTGTGGAGATAAGCACACTCATGAGCGAAAAATTACAAGTCTTGATACTTTGCACAGCCAACTCAGCACGGTCACAAATGGGGGAAGGTCTTTTACGCCATATTGCAGGAGGCAAAATAGATGTCTATAGTGCAGGATCAAAACCATCAATCGTCAATCCCTATGCTATCCAAGCCATGCGCGACTACGGTGTAGATATTTCAGGTCATAGCTCTGACCATCTGCAACAATATCTAGATAAAGAATTTGATTATGTGATAACGGTTTGTGACAATGCAGCCGAATCATGTCCTGTATTCCCAGGGAAAGCAGATCGAATTCATTGGGGATTCCCTGACCCAGCCGATGTAGAAGGGGATGATGATGCTATCCTTGCGTCATTTATTGAAGTACGAAATGGATTAGAAGCCAAGTTTAAAGAGTGGCTTACAGCTCTTGGTTGAGGTCAAGTTGACGCTTCTCAGCTTCGGCACGCACAAGGCTATCGCGAGCCAGTTCAAATAAAGGGTCAAGTTGTAAAGCATATTGAAAATCAGAAATTGCACCATCCAGGTTACCAATTCGTTGCTTGACCAGTCCCCGATTATGATAGGGTTCAGGATTGGTCTGACTCAGTTGAATTGCTTTTTCAAAGTCACGTAATGCAGACTGATAATCTTTAAGTCGGTAACATGCCCCACCACGCAAATTATATAATTCACCATCTGCTGGGCTGAGTTCAATGGCTTTTGTACAATCATCACGCAACCCTTCCCAATCCCCTTGTTCGGCTTTCACAAGTCCCCGTAAACGATAGGCTTTATCAAATTTGGGTTTGAGGCGCAAAGCTGTTGTTAAATCCGTAATGGCTTTCTCGAAATCACGTCGCAAATAATAGCGCGCCATACCCCGATTATAATAAGGGAATGGTGAATCAGGGGTTAGGCGAATGATCTCAGAGAAAATTTTAACGGCTTCCGCATAGCGTTGTTTGTATAGATGCTCACCGCCGATACGATACAAATCTTCAATATCTTGCTTCACCTTATCTGCCTCAGCAGAACCAGCCATGAACTCCAGTTGTTGAATCAAGTTCCATAATATCCCTGGGTATCGATTGGTACTCGATAATTCAGCGATGCCAAGCGCACTGGAAATAGATACAATTTCTTCTAGTCGGGGTGGTTGAATACCTGAAGGAACTTGTTCCTCAAAGACGAGAGGTTTGCCGTACACATCCATCACCATCCGCACATAATAAAATTCGGGGGTGCGACGGGTAGCTCTAATGCGTTGAATCCCCGTCTGATAGCGGAATGGAGCTTGCATCTGAATGTGATACCCACCACCTTTAATCAATAATGTGCCATCGGATAAACTCACTTTAACCCGTTGGCGACTTTGCTGGCGAATTACCATGATACTTATAATAAGTAGTACCACAATAGCCCCAAGCACTAACTCTATTTGTTGTTCCATCAAGCCAATGACAATCACCGCACCGCCGATTACCACTGCGATAGAAAAGACAATAATCCAGAACACCGTTTGTTTTGAACGGCGAAAGTAGCCCTCAACAGGCATGAGATTGGTGTTGGAAAATGAATTCATGATTTTATTTCTTGTATGATGCTGACCCCATTTCTATTGTAATCGAAAACGAGATACACGC
>CAYGTY010000173.1:8724-13194 GCA_964352825.1 uncultured Anaerolineaceae bacterium | reverse complement strand
ACCCCATCGAAACAATAGCCCGTAGCTTATTTGGCTTTGGCTTGCTGGCGTGGCTACCCATGCTCATTACATGGATACTCTTTGTCTTATCACCTGTATCTCCTGATGCGACCTTTGCTCAGATTCGGATTATCATTATTGTTGGCTTTGGGATTCTGACTGTCGCTGGTTTGGGAATTGTCGTTTGGTTATTCCGTCAACAGCCCTCTGAGTTAATGCCGTTATCTCGGCGGTTACATCAACTATTGGGTAAGTCTTGGATAGCTGTATCTCTAATATTTTTGCTTCTTGAGATTAATTTCATTGCCTTTTTGACGCTGGGTAATATTGCTCCGACGATTACAAATCCGCTTAAGTTTTTGCTGGTCTGCTGGACGTTAATCGTTTTTGGGCTTTTACTGACGATTCACTGGCTCAGGATTCAATCGTGGTTGAATCGGACGCAAGGGGTGTGGGTGAGTACAGGCTTAATGATGATTGTGATTGTGACTTTAGGTGTTTTATTTGTTGTGACGAGTCAGTTGATCAATATGACAGGCATTGTCGGACGTTTGCAAGGACAACTCGATTATCGACAGCTCGATTTTATAGACGATGGCAATGCTCCGACTCCGCAACAATTTTGGGCAGAACAGGGGCAAATGTCGGTGCGTTGGTTGCCGTATAACTACTGGACCGTTGCACCCTTTGATGGAGAGTATATCAATATTGATAATCAAGGGCTTCGCTTTACACCCTCATATACAAATGATGAAATTGCTGAGAAAATCTATTTCTTTGGTGGCTCAACTATGTGGGGTGAAGGTGCGCGCGATGCTTATACAATAGCAGGACATACTGCGAAGTTATTGGATGAGAATGACCAAGCCAAAACTATCCTCAATTATGGTCAAACAGGATATGTCAGCACGCAAGATTTAATCATGTTTCAATCCCAAGTTGCAGTTGATAATGTGCCTCATATCGCTATTTTCTATCAAGGTTTTAATGATGTGTATTCGGCTTATCTACAAGATATAACAGGGATTCCTTATCGGGAATATCAACGCATCAGTGATGTCGAAGCTGGGCGTGTATTGCGAAGCGGTCAGCCTGTTTTGCGCTTACCTGATGGTGACATCAGCACTTATGATTGGTCACTCGTAGGGGATATGTCTTCATCTGCTCAAGACATCGCGAATCGTTGGTTTGCGAATATTCAAATTGTCGAAGCCGTAGCAGATTCATTCGGTATTGAAGTTATCTTTGTCTGGCAACCTTCACTATTTGCGAAACAATCTGTGACAAGTGATGAAGCCCGTATTTTAGAAGATTTAGAAATAGAAAATCCAAACTTTCTCGAACTCTATCAAGCGGTTGATGTTTTAGTTCGTGAGCGCGTTGAACAAGAGGGCTTGGATAATGTCATTATTTTGACAGACTTATTCAGCAATACTGAACAATCTATATTTTATGATTTGGTGCATATTACAGAAGTCGGCAATCTGACTGTTGCTGAAACGATTTTACCGACGATTTTAGAGTTATTGGAAAAATAAACTTATTAGAAAGGTTATTACTGTGACGACAACACCTAATTTTTATCGCCCATTTACAGAAGAACATGAGATGTTCCGTAAGACAGTACGGAGCTTTGTTGAGAAGGAAATTAACCCCTATATTGAAGAATGGGAAGAAGCAGGGATTGCGCCCTTACATGACATTTTGGGCAAGATGGGTAATCTCGGTTTACTAGGTTTGGAGTACGACTCTGCTTATGGTGGGGGAGAAGCGGACATCTGGTTTACAGTTGTTCTGCATGAAGAAATTGGGCGGGCTACGGCTGGCGGTGTTCCGATGGGCATTGCGGTTCATACCGATATGGCGACCCCTGCTTTAGCGGCACATGGCTCACATGAACTCAAAGAAAAATACCTTGCTCCAGCCATTCGTGGTGAGATGGTTGCTGCGATAGGCGTGACTGAACCTGATGCTGGCTCGGATGTAGCAGGGATTCAAACGCGTGCTGTGCGTGATGGCGACTATTATGTGATTAACGGCAGTAAAATGTACATCACCAATGGAACACAAGCTGACTGGGTGTGTTTATTGGCGCGGACATCCGATGGTACAGATTATAAAGGCATGTCCTTGATTATTGTGCCGACCGACACTGAAGGCTTCATTGTCAGCAAAAGTTTGAAAAAGCTGGGTAATCACTCTAGTGATACGGCTGTGCTGACTTTTGAGAATATGCGTGTGCCTGTATCTAATCGTATAGGTGAAGAGGGCATGGGCTTTTATCTCCAGATGCAACAATTCCAGATTGAACGCCTTGTTGGTGCAATTGGCGGTACAGCAGGTGCAGAAAAGGCTGTTCGCGATACGATTCAATATACACAAGAACGACGCGCCTTTGGTAAACCTTTAATTGCGAACCAATGGATTCACTTTAAACTCGCTGAACTACTGGCAGAGATTGAAGCTCAAAAACAACTTAATTATTATTGTGCCGCGCTTGTACAAGAAGACCCCACATCCACAGAAGTTACACGTATTGCCTCTATGTGCAAGCTCAAGGTTGGGCGTTTAATGCGCCAAGTTGCGGATACCTGTTTGCAATTTTATGGGGGCATGGGCTATATGGAAGAGACACCTATTTCTCGTTATTTCCGTGATGCCCGTTTGACCAGCATTGGTGGTGGCGCAGACGAAATTATGCTCGGGATTATTGCTAAACTGGAACGTATGATTCCAAAAGAGTAAGCTGTTTTTTTTAAATATATTTAAAGGATAATCTGATGACTTATCGTGTTGGCTCGGCTGAAGGGTTTTACGGTGATAATGTCTTGAGCGCACTCCCTATGATACTCGGTGGGCATGTTGATGTTGTTTGTTTTGAAGCACTTGCAGAATTAACGCTCTCGATTTTACAAAAAGACCGCATGCGTGACCCCTCGCGTGGATTTACTTTCGATATTGAAATCATCGCCAGCAAAATTTTACCTGAAGCCTATAAACGTAAAATCCCATTGATTACGAATGGGGGTGGTTTGAATCCACATGGTGCAGGTGAACGAGTAAAAGCAATTGCTGAACAATTGGGTTTATCGGGTCTAAAAATTGCAGTGGTATCTGGGGATGACCAATTATCGCGTTTAGAAGAATTACAAACACAAGGCGAAACACTGACGAATATTGATACGGGTATCTCTTTGGCAGAGGCTCAATATCAAGATTGGGTCACTGCAAATGTTTACCTTGGCGCACAACCTATTGTAGAAGCCCTCAAAGCTGGTGCAGACATTGTGATAACGGGTCGTGTGGCTGACCCATGTTTGCATCTCGCCCCCTTAATTGCACATTATGGCTGGGCATGGGATGACTGGGATCGCTTGGCATCAGGCATTGTTGCAGGTCACTTATTAGAGTGTACGGGGCAGGTTGTTGGTGGCAATAGTCTAGCGATGATTGACCACATCGAGGGATATCAGATGCACAACTTGGGTTATCCGATTGCTCAAGTCGAAGAAGACGGTAGTTTCATCTTGACTAAAACACCTGATATGAACGGCGTTGTTAATATCAATACTGTCAAAGAGCAACTCTTATACGAAATACACGACCCCTCAGCTTATATTACCCCTGATGTTATTGTAGACATCACAACCCTATCCCTTGAAGATATAGGTGATGACCGTGTACGGGTATCGGGTGTCTCTGGTAAACCACGTCCTGAAACACTCAAGCTCAATCTGAACCGCTTAGAAGGCTTTTCACGAGAATTGATTTATCCGATTGGGTGGCCTCAAGTTTGGCGTAAATTTGACCAATTAAAAGGGCTTATCTCAGCTACATTTGAGGGCTTACCGATTGACCGTGTGACCTATCATTTACTGGGACAGAATAGCCTCTATCAGTCTGTTGTCGAATTACCTGATGATCCAATGGAGCTTATCGTGCGTGTGATTTTTACATCAGAAGATGCGAGTGTGCTGAAACAGGCAGTTCGTAAATTGATGAATAACGGCTTAAATGGTCCAGCAGGCATGTCTATTTCAGGGACAACAATCGGGCAAAGTGCAAAACCCATCGTCGCTTTATTCCCAACCTTAGTTAGCCGTGCATTGATTCATCCACAAGTTGATTATATTGAGGTGTCATGATGACCAAACGACTCTATGATATTGCATTTGGACGGGAAGGTGATAAGGGGAATATTGCGAATATCAGCGTAATTGCCCGTTCATCAGAATCCTACCAAGATATGAAAGTGAAACTCACCGCCGAACGTGTGAAAAAACATTTAGGCGATCTTGTGCAAGGGGAGGTGATTCGCTATGAACTCGATAATCTGGAAGCCTTCAACTTTGTGTGTCACGATGCCTTAGATGGCGGTGGGACACGCTCCCATCGGATTGATGGATTAGGCAAATCGTTGGCAGGTGCGCTATTATATATGGAATGGGAATAAAAGATTATTGAACCGCA
>CAYGTY010000173.1:0-8624 GCA_964352825.1 uncultured Anaerolineaceae bacterium | reverse complement strand
CGTTGGCAGGTGCGCTATTATATATGGAATGGGAATAAAAGATTATTGAACCGCAGAGTATCACTGCGTTCTTCGCGGTTCAAAATATTAAATGCAGTTTACTGGGATGAAAATTAAATGGATTACGAGACATTAGCAATTGATATACAGGGTAGTGTCGCACATGTGATGCTGAATCGACCTCATGCCAAAAATGCCATGAATTACCATATGATGGAAGAACTCTACACACTCTTTACAGACTGGAAAACGAACCGTGATATTCGAGCGGTGGTCTTGAGTGGGGCAGACGGGGTATTTTGTGCAGGCGGTGATATTAAAGAGATGCGCGCCAATACCATGCCATCAGGTGAACAAATCGGTAACCTTGATGATATGCTAACAGCCGTCAACCAAGCCTCGCAGATTGTAATTGCAAAAATTGAAGGGGTCGCACTGGGTGGGGGATTAGGCTTGGTCTGTGTGTCCGATATTGCGATTGCGAGTACAACTGCAAAAATGGGTTTACCTGAGGTTCGCTTGGGCATTGCCCCCTCGTTGATTTCACCTTATGTTTTGCAACGAATCGGCTTCACACGGGCGCGTGAGTTGATGTTAACGGGTCGCCGTTTTGATGGTGTCAAAGCCCTCGAATATGGATTTGTGCATCAAGTTTGCGAACCTCAAGCATTAGACGATTGTGTTAATGATATGCTAAAAGAGATTAACTATAGCGCACCACATGCTATCGCGTCCATCAAGGCATTAATGTTCACTGTCGATAATCAGCCAACAGCAGACACTGTTGAATACCGTGTTAATCTGTTAAACGAATTACGGGCAAGTGAAGAGGGGCAAGAAGGCATGTTATCATTTATTGAGAAACGTTCTGCCAATTGGGTGACCAAAGGGGAAACTGATGCTCCTGAATAAAATTCTTGTTGCTAATCGTGGTGAAATTGCGTGTCGTATTATTCGTACTTGTCAAGATATGGGTATTGCAACCGTTGCGGTCTATTCTGATGCAGATAAGAATGCTCAGCATGTTCAAATTGCAGATGAAGCGATTTATCTCGGTCAAAGCCCTGCTATGAGTAGCTATCTAAATATTGAGTCTGTGATGGGGGCAGTATTACGCTCATCGGCTGATGCGATTCATCCGGGCTATGGCTTCCTTGCTGAGAATCCTAACTTTGCATATGCGGCGATTACTGAAAGTGTGACATTTATTGGACCACCACCCAGCGCAATGGAAGTAATGGGGAATAAGCGCGCTGCGAAGATGATTTTGCAAGATGTGCCGTATGTCCCTGGGTATTTTGAGAGTGACCAATCTGACGAGACCTTTATAGCAGAAGCTGAAAAGATGGGGTATCCCGTCATGATAAAAGCCGTTGCTGGTGGTGGTGGAAAAGGAATGCGCCTTGTAGAAAACCCTGAGGATTTACAAAGTTCTTTATCTGCCTGTCGTCGCGAAGCTAAACAGAGCTTTGTTGATGATAACTTAATGCTAGAGAAGGTTGTTGTTTTTCCACGCCATATTGAAATTCAGCTTTTTGGTGACCATGCAGGAAACATCATTGCATTAGGCGAACGAGAATGCAGTGTTCAACGTCGCTATCAGAAGATTATTGAGGAATCACCATCTAGTTTGATGACTCCTGAACTCCGCCAGCGCATGTCAGAAGTAGCTGTCAGTATCGGTCAACAGATTGGCTACTATGGTGCAGGGACAGTTGAGTTTTTAGTTGATGAGGATGACAATTTTTACTTTATGGAAATGAATGCTCGTTTGCAGGTAGAGCATCCAGTGACAGAATTAACAACAGGCTTTGATTTAGTCCGTTGGCAAATTGAAGTTGCGCGCGGTGTAACCCTTGATGAATTGCTACCCAATGGAACAACTGCCGAAAATTATGTGTTTGAACCCAAGTGCCATGCCATTGAAGCCCGTATTTATGCGGAAGATCCGTCTAAAAATTTCTTGCCTGCAATCGGTCAAATTAAATATTGGTCATCGCCTGATTTTGTTCGGACAGATACAGGGATTCAATCGGGTGATGAAATTTCTACATATTATGATCCAATGGTCGCAAAAATTATCACACAAGGTACAAGCCGACTAGAAGCCATTCGCCGACTGGATTATGGACTGAGTAAAGTTCAATTGTTGGGTGTCCGTAATAATATCGAATTTCTACGGCGTGTTCTCACACATGTAGACCACCTTGGAGGGATTATCCACACAGGCTTTTTAGATGAATATCCTGAGCTATTGAATGATGATACCGACTTACCTCCTATTGCCTTAATTGCAGTTGCATTTGCTCAACAATCAAGGACAAATCACTGGCGCAACAACCCCAATCAAGCAGTTGAACATCAGTTTCTATATCAAGATGAAACCCTTACTGTATCTATTGATTTATCAAATGAGACATCCGAGCATCTCGTAACGATTGCAGAGACGAACTATCAGGTTGAACTTGTGAGTCAAGATGAGAACGAACTCGTTTTGATTATTGATGGCTATCGTCAGCGTGTGAGCGTTATCGAAACTGTAGAGAATGAATGGTGGGTACATAGTGAGAGCGGTACGTTTGTGTTATATTGGCAATCTCCTTTTATGTCATCTACAAAGCAGCAAAAACCAGAAGGCTCTTTGGTCGCACCAATGCCGGGGTTAGTTGTGCAAGTGCTTGTAGAAAAAGGGCAAGGCATCAAACAAGGGGATGTGCTGATGATTCTGGAGGCAATGAAAATGGAACATCAGATTATTGCCCCCATTGATGGTATTGTTGCAGAGGTTTTCTTTAATCAAGGTGACTCGGTTCAGCAAGATGCCACTCTATTAGAATTGCATCAATATTCTGAGTAAATGGTGACTTATGTAAGATAGCTTACAGAACATTCGTCTTATGTCTGTCATAGTATATTTTGGAATTGTATCTAACTCAGTTCTTTATTCACACATTTATGTGGAGGACACATGAAATTTTTCAATCGTAGCAAATTTGCTGTATCACTTGTACTTAGCTTGATGGTGGTACTTGTTGGTGCTGTCTTTGGTGTACAAGCGCAAGATAGTGAATTACGTATCGGCTTGCAATCCGTCGTGAACCTTGATCCTGCTTTAGGTTCAAGCGACCCCGAAATCACATTTAACATGGCAATTTATGATTATTTAATTAACACAGAAGCGGATGGCTCATTGACCCCAAATTTAGCTCAATCTTGGGACGTTAGTGAAGATGGCTTAACTTACACTTTGTCACTTGTTGAAGGCGCGACCTTCCACGATGGCTCAGCATTTACCGCTGCTGATGTTGTTTATACATTCAATCGTCTCGTAGAAGTCGAATCACCAGCATTGAACCTCTTAGGTGCTTTTGAAGTTGCTGCTGATGGTGATAACACAGTTGTATTTACACTTGAAGCTCCTAATGCTGATTTTGCTTATGGGCTTTCTGGTAACCAAACATTCATCATTAAAGATGGTACAACAGAACCAAATGTACTCAGTGATGGTGATAACCCATACGCGAATTTCATCGGTACAGGTCCATTTATGTTGACGGACTTTGTCTCTGGTGAAAGCGCAACCTTCACAGCTTATGATGGTTACTGGTGGGACGCAGGAGTAGGTGTTGATTCACTCGTTCTTGTATTCATCGACGATTCACAAGCACAAATTGATGCAATCAAAAGTGGTAGTGTCGATTTCATCTATAAAGTTGAATTTACCCGTGTTGCAGAACTCGAAACAGAAGGTTTAGGGGTTCTATTTGCAAATGGTAACCGCCACCCTGTTATTCGTATCCGTTCTGATGAGGGTCGTCTGGGTGAAGATGTTCGTGTTCGCCAAGCATTCAAATTGGCAACAGACCGCGAATTGCTCAACCTTGACCTCTTTGATGGCGTCGCTATTGTTGGCAATAACGATCCAATCGGTCCTAAATATGGTCCATTATATGATGATACGATTGTTCAAGAATATGATCCTGTCGCAGCATGTGAACTCTTGGCAGAAGCTGGCTATCCCGATGGTTTGGGTGCAGATGAACCCATTGAATTCCATGTGGTTGATGCCTTCAACTATGCTGATATGGGTGTACTCTTACAACAACAATGGGCAGAAGGTTGTATCAATGTTGAAGTTTTGGTTGAACCTGAAAACATCTACTATGGTGATGATGGTTGGCTCGAAGTTGACCTCGGTGTAACAGGTTGGGGAGACCGCCCAACACCTCAAGAATATCTTGCTGTTGCTTATGCCTCTGATGGTGCATTCAATGAATCCCATTGGTCAAATGAAACACTTGATGCTTTGATTGCAGAAGCAAGCCAAACAGCAGATATTGAAGCACGGGGTGCAATCTACTCCGAAATTGCACAAATCTTCAATGAAGAAGGTCCAATTATTGTGCCATTCTTCGCACCAATTATTGGTGTAACAGGTGAAGGCGTTGATGGTGTAGACTTACACCCATTCGCTGGACGTACTGATTTACGCACAATTACGGTTAGCGGATAAATTCCCGAATGACAATTCAACAAAAATCGGTGGGGTCGGGTTCGGCTCCACCACCCCTCAGCAATAGATTATTTCGACCTTTTATTTCTTTTCTCAAAAAACTCTCCAAACGCCCGCTCTCGTTTATGGGTTTTATGATTGTTATGCTCTACCTTGTTTTAGCGATTGTTGGTCCTGTGATTGCTCCTTATGACTTTCGTGAGACACTACGCAGTACCACTGATTGCCAAACAACATCTAGCGGACGAGAAATCTGTAGCAAATTGGAAAACACACCACCATCAGTTGAACACCCCTTTGGCACAGACCGCAACGGACGGGATATTTTCAGCCGAGTAATGTATGGCGCACGTGATACGATTGGCTTGCCGACCGTTGCGACTTTAATTTCGGTTTTCTTTGGCATGTGTATTGGTCTGGCGGCGGGTTATTTTGGCGGCTGGATTGATGAAACCATTTCACGAGTTATGGATAGTTTACTGGCGATACCTGCATTGGTTCTTGCGCTGGTGATGTTGACAACAATTGTGCCAATACTTGAAAATTCTGAATTTGGTCTGATAAGAAGCATTGGAGCAACCAATATCTCGCTGACGATTGTGATTGTTTTGCTTTATACACCGATTGTCACACGGGTGATTCGTAGCGCGACTCTGGGCTTACGGGACACAGGATATGTCGAAGCTGCCAAATTGCGTGGTGAAAATATACCCTTTATCCTTTTTCGCGAGATTCTCCCTGGGGTATTGCCTGCGCTTATTGTTGAAGCCTCGTTGCGCTTTTCATATGCTATTTTTCTTGTTGCCTCATTGGGTTATCTTGGTCTAGGTGTCCAACCGCCATCACCAGAATGGGGACGGATGGTTTTAGAAGCGCGGAGTGATTTTGTGACTTCACCATGGGGATTATGGTTTCCCGTGTTAGCAATCGCCATTCTAATTATTAGTGTGAACCTCTTGTCAGATGGCTTACGCGATATTTTCCGTTATCAGGGAGGACGTGTATGAGCCAGCAACCTGTTATTCAAGCCAAGAACATCAGTATTGACTATCGCATTGGTAAAGACTGGCTGAACGTTATCCGTGATGTCGATTTAAGTATTTTACCTGTTCAAATTCATGGCTTAGTTGGTGAAAGCGGCAGTGGTAAATCAACGATTGCTCTGGGGATGATGCGCTTCCTTGCGGATAATGCGCGTATTTCATCAGGTGAATTATTGTTTGAGGGTCAAAATATTGTGGATTACTCTCAAGATGACTTACGCCAACTTTGGGGTAAATCAATTGGCTTAATGCCACAAAACCCACTGGCATCACTGAACCCGACCATTACAATTGGGAATCAGATGATAGAAGCGATGGTTTTGCATCTTGGCTTATCGAAGTCAGAGGCCCTTAAAGAAGCAGAGAATTTATTACTAAAAGTCAAATTAGCAGATGCTGACCGTATTCTGAACCGCTATCCACACCAACTCAGCGGTGGGATGCAACAACGGGTCATGATTGCAATGGCACTCAGTACACGTCCGCGCTTTCTGGTATTAGATGAACCCACAACTGCATTAGATGTCACGACCCAAGCAGTTATTCTTGATCTCTTCCGTGAATTGATTCTAAGTGAAGAAGCCGCCGCCTTATATGTATCTCACGATTTAGGGACAGTCGCCCAGCTTTGTGATTATGTAACGGTCTTGTATGCTGGTGAAGTAATGGAAAGTGCATCGGTCAGTGATTTATATGCACAACCTTTACATCCTTATACCAGTGGTTTATTGGCAAGCCTTCCGGGGTCTAAGGCAAATAATAGCTCGCGCTTATCAACAATCGACGGTGTTGCACCTTCACTATCAGAACGCTCTCATGCTTGTGTTTTTGCGAATCGATGCCCTGTAGCGATTGATAAATGTCATACTGAAAAACCGCCTTTGGAAACAATACCTGATGGACGTTTGATACGCTGTTGGCGTTGGCAAGAAATTGCAGATGGCGAAATTATCCCACGCAATCGTCCTGCTGGCATCAATGAAAGTGCTACCCCTCGTGAAAATTATGTTCTTGAAGCACAGGGGCTGAGCAAGCGTTTTGGTGAGCGGGGTTTATTTGACCGCTTAACAGGTAATGAACCCGATTTTGTGCAAGCTGTTGATGATGTTAGTATGAAAATCCGAGAACGCTCTACATTAGGACTCGTGGGCGAGAGCGGGAGTGGTAAAACAACCCTTGCCCGTGCTATTGTCGCTTTGACTGCGTCTGATAGTGGGGATATTGAATTATGTGATATTCCTCTATCTAAAGATATTGGTCAACGCACAAAAGAATCCATGCGAAACCTGCAAATGGTATTCCAAAATCCACACGATGCGCTCAATCCGTATATGACAGTAGGGGAGACTATCGGGCGTACAATTCAAGTTCTTGACGATACTTATTCAAATAAGAAAAATAGGATGAAACGGGTTGAGGAGTTATTGGAATCGGTCGGGTTAACTGCTGAGTATACCCATCGCTATCCTGACCAACTCAGTGGCGGTGAAAAACAACGTGTTGCTATTGCCCGCGCCTTTGCCACAAATCCTGCATTGGTTGTCGCCGATGAACCAACATCGTCTTTGGATGTATCCGTTCAAGCAGTAATACTGAACTTGCTCAAAGATTTACGCGCAAAAGAAGGGGCATCTTATTTGTTGATTTCGCATGACCTCGAAGTCATTAGTTATCTTGCGGATTGGATTGTAGTCATGTATCTTGGTGAAATTATGGAAGAAGGCGATACCCAAGATGTATACGAAGCACCTTCTCATCCCTATACCGAAGCCTTGCTATCGGCTATTCCACTCCCTGACCCAACGGCTAAACAAGGTGAAATTCGCTTAGAAGGTGATATTCCAAGCCCGCGTAATAAACCAACAGGGTGTCCTTTCCATACCCGTTGCCCACGCTATATTGGAGATATTTGTAAAGATGAAGCACCGCCTTTACGTGATGCAGGTGATGGACACAAGATACGCTGTCACATCCCAATTGATGAATTGATTGCTCTGCAATCTCAAACAATTCAAGGAGGCGACTAATGGGACGCTATATTTTACGTCGCTTAATTTTACTTGTTGGCACACTGATTGTGACATCCATCATCATTTTTGCATTAACTCAGTTTTTACCGGGGGATGTTGCCCGCCTGATTTTAGGTCGTGATGCCTCAGCCGAATCCTTGGCACAGTTTAACGAACGCTTCGGACTTGATGCGCCTCCTGTGACGCAGTACATTAACTGGTTTACTGGCTTTATCACAGGCGATTGGGGAATTTCCTTTTCGGCTGGTAATCCGCGTGTGCTTGACCAAGTGATTGATAAACTAGGCAACTCACTTGTACTGGCTGGCTTCACGTTAATTATCGCGATTCCGATTTCGGTACTCTTAGGCATTGTCGCTGCTGTCCGTGAAAATACGTGGGTTGATAGTGTTATCTCTATTGTGTCATTATCGGTTGTGGGTCTACCTGAATTTGTTACAGGGATTATCCTTATCAATGTGTTTTCATTAGGATTTGGATGGTTTGCCGCGACAACACCGCCTTTTGCTGAATTACAAAGTTTAGGTGATTGGTTGAATATCTTAGTTTTACCTGCAATCACGGCTAGCTTTGTCTTAATTGGTTACATAACACGGATGACGCGGGCTGGTGTGATTGATGAACTTAAGAAAGATTATGTGCGTACGGCTAAACTCAAGGGGTTGTCAGGACAACAAATTATGTTCCGTCATGTCCTCAGAAATGCACTTTTACCGACAATTACTGTGATTGCCATTAGTATTGGTTGGTTAATTGGGGGAATGGTTGTGATTGAACAGGTCTTCAATTATAAAGGCTTGGGGTCATTATTGGTGGATGCTGTCAAACAGAAGAACTTACCTGTGCTACAAGCTGTGTCGATGATTGTTGTCTTTACTTACGCCTTCTCCAATTTAGTAGCAGACTTACTTTACGCCCTACTCAATCCCAGAATTCGCTTATCCTAATTGGTATAAATAAAAAAGAACCTATCAAGGTTCTCTTTTGTTTATCTATGGTGGGCGATACAAGACTCGAACTTGTAACCCCTTCGGTGTA
>CAYGTY010000172.1:0-13199 GCA_964352825.1 uncultured Anaerolineaceae bacterium | reverse complement strand
TATAATTATGATGAGTTTATCCCCGATAATTTTGAGCAATGGATGCGCTTTGGGGAAAGCCCCGATTTGGGGACACCCGCGCCTGATTTCCCACTGTGGACGATGGAAGATCAATCTGAAACTTCGTTAAAAGAGTGGTGGTCAAATCATCTTTATCTGGTGGTGGAGTTTGGTAGCTTCACTTGACCATACTGTGGGATGGCGGGTCCATCCATGAATGCAGTAGCTGAAAAATATGCCGATGATAATGTTGGTTCGGTCTTTTTGTATACTAACGAAGCCCACCCAGGGGAACGATTCTTGCATCATACCTCGATGGAACAAAAATTCCGTCATGCTCAGGCGTTGCGTGATGAACTTGGTGTCACCCGCCAGATATTGGTGGATTCTCTAGATGGGGCGTGTCATCGCACCTATGGCAGTATGCCCAATATGACATGGATATTTAATCGAGCAGGTCAGGCGATTTATAAGTCCGATTGGTCTGATGCCAATAGTGTCGATAATGCACTGGCATATTTTATTGATGTGGCAAAACGTCGTAAAGACCGTGAAAAACTTGTGCCATTTCGTGTCCAACGCCTAGACTATCGCCATGCTGACCGGCTTGAATTTTTCAATGGACTCAAGCGCAATGGACCGCAGTCTGTTCAAGACTTTATTGATACCTTCGGCCCACCGCCTGATGGGTTTGTAAGCGACGAATAACTTATTGCACCACACCGATTGAGGGTAACATGCGTTCATAGACGACACCATGTTTCCCTCGTCGTTCTGATGGAATATTGAACAACCCTCCTTGTACAAAGAGTTGGCTTGAGCCTTCGCCACTGAGATTAATTGCGTTAACCACCCCATGTTTTTTGAGTAAATTAATCAATTCTTCTAAGGTTGCACCTACACTATCTAGGTCTGTACTGTAACCTTTTTCACAGCCGTTGATGACAACTAATACTAAATCGCCATTTGCTTTGATGCCGAGCGCTGTTCGTGCTTTACGCTCAATGTCGTGTTCTCTATCCATATGAACGGGCGAAATACCGATAATTCGTTTATTGTCGATGGTACGGCTTGCCCAAAAGTCCTCTGTTTGGAATGATATATCGATGACACTTTCACCATCTTTCATCAAGATAGGACCGGTTTGTATACCACGTTTAATCTGCATATCTGGATTGATAAATGAATATTCAACCCAAGCATCCAGCCGAAGGTTATCAAGTGCCTCTTGAGGCAAGGCATCAGGTGCAAGCGATAAAACATAGCCGTTTTGCGGAATCCGTAAGCCTCCACCTTGCTTCCAACTGACAACTTGCCGATTAACAATGACAAATTCGACACGGCTCTTTTCTAAAGGGGTACGGTCAAGGGGGTTACTGCCTGTGTGTATATCTTTTGCGCGTGTATATAGCGTAATGGGTTTTGCTTCCGATGGATTGAGGTAGAATTGATATGTCCCACTGGTATCGTGGGTCAAATAAATATCATCGGGAATGGTAATTTTGATGTCCGTCATGTCCATTGGTTCAATGTTCCACTGCTTACCGTCGTATAAGATACAACCTCGGCGATAAATGGGCGGACGCAAAATAGTGCGTTCTGAGACCATCAACCCAATCGCATCACCATAACCTGAATGATAACTGATCAGGTCGTCATGTTCATGTAGAAAGTGAGATGTATTAAACGCCACCTGTCGCTCAAGACTCTGTACAAAATCTCTTACAAAATCACAGCGTCCAATTCGTACAAAATCCCTATAGATATTAAATGCTTTAAATAAACGGGGTTGATATGTCCCTTTTTCGATATTGGGATAGAGGTCGAGTTGGATAGATTCTTCTAGCCACTTGGTGATGGCTTGCGCGCGGGCTTGCCATTGTTTATGTTGGGCAGGGACTTCTGTGCGCCATTCATAGGTATCGCTGATATATTCGTGTAACTGTAGCCACCCTTCTGCCAGCATTTTTCGCAGAACATAGGTGATAAATGAATTAGCACTGATGAGTTGTTCGCCGTCATCGGTCGTATAGCTCAAATCTGGGAATAGGTGGCTGGCACGGCGGTCAGTTTGCATCGCTGTCCATGTGAGGATGTGTGGGTTTTTCTCGCCCCGAACTTTAGCACGCGCATAGTGCATACGGGCAATATCTTGCTGTCTGATATAACTGTTTTGTGGATGAAGGTCTTCAAATTTTAATTGAGTAGGTGGAATTATTACGGTATGGACGATTGTCGATTCACCGTCATGATGTGTGATACCTTGCCTATCAAATTGGATGTCTGTCATTAGGTATTACCTTTAAGAATCAATATATTTGAACTATAGCGTTAAGTGTCTTGTCGTGCAAAATTAACGAAACAAATTAGATAGTATTCTGCCTAGTGTATAGGTAGAATGACGATTATTAAATTTTGTTTAAAGAGGATAATATGAGAGTTAATGAACTCGGTCAATGGATAGACCAACAAAAAGCTGAAATTGAAAGTACCCTTAAAAAATTTGTTAATATGAATACTTTTACTGCGAATGAAGCAGGTGTTGATGCTGGGATGGATGAATTGTCTAAGCTCGCTCAATCGATGGGCTTCACTGTTGAAGTGATTAATGGACGGCATCGCCTCATTAAAGCAGAGCAAGGTGGAGGAAAACCCCGTATATTACTGATTAGTCACATGGATACTGTATTTCCTCCTGATGGTGATTTCTTAGAATATCAACCGCTTGAAGATGGATTTGTGCAAGGTCCGGGTGTGGGTGATATTAAAGGTGGAATGCTCATGGGCTTATGGGCAATGAAAGCCATGTGTGAACTCAGTGATGCTTTTGATGTCCAAATGATTGTGAGCGCAAATGAAGAAATCGGGTCACCAACCATCCGCGAGTGGTATATGACAGAAAATATCGGCGCAGATTATGCAATTGGCTTAGAACCTGGGTTTCCACAAGGTGAATTAACACCAACTGTTGATTTGGGTGTGGTCTATCAACGGCGTGGCTATGGTGCGATTCGTTTTAAAGTGGAAGCACAAGCATCACATTCAGGAACACCCGAGCTTGGATTGAGTGCGATTGAAGCAATGGCGCAACGGATTACTCGCTTGCATGAACTCAATGAGTGGGATAGAGGTATTTCAGTCAATGTTGGTATGATGAAGGGTGGAATTTCCCCAAATACTGTGGCAGGTGAGGCAACTGCAACGGTGAGCTTCCGTTATGAACGTATGGAAGATGGTGAAGAGACAAAAGCTAAAATTGAAGCTATCTTGCAGGCGCAATATATCAGTAATGACGATATTGGGGTATCCGACCGCGTTACAGAAATGGTGACCGAAGCATTTATTCCACCGATGGAACAAACCGAATCCAACATGAAGATGGTCGAAATTGTGCTAGAAGAAGCAAAACGACTCGGGCATAATGTTGTTCCGATTGCACGGGGTGGGGGAAGTGATGCCAATTTTGTAAGCAAGTCAGGGGCAGCGTCTATTTGTGGTATGGGCGCACCTGCACAAGGGATTCATACAACATCAGAGAAAATCTATCTGCCGATGATGTTTGAGCGGATTGCCTTATTAGCTTCGACAGTGTATCGACTGAGTGAAGAATAATAATTAGCCCTCTATCAAATCAAAAGACCCCAACTGAAATATGTGGGGTCTTTAACATTACGGATATATTGTGTGATTAACGGCTTCCAAGTGTCAATGGAATTTGAATTTCTTCTGAACCATTGCGTAATACTGTCAATGTTATTGTTTCATCAGGATGAGTATTGCGTGCGAGATAGGTAATCAAGTCATTCATACTTGCAATGCGTGTACCATCAACTGCTGTGATAATATCGACCCGAATATCGACAAGGTCTCCGTCACTGGTGCGTGTTTCTGCAAGCTCTTGTAAAGTGGAGTCCGCAGCGGGTCCATCTTCTACAATACCACTTACAATTACACCTTGGAAGTTATTGGGTAAATCCAGTAATTCCATGACGTTTAAGGATACATCACCGCCCGAAATACCGAGGTAGCTATAGGTCATTTCACCATCTTCAATCAAGGTTTTTGCAACACGTTGTGTTAGGTTGGATGGAATCGAGAAACCAACACCCGAACTACTACGCGATTGACTGATAATCTGTGAATTAACACCGACAACTTCACCATTAAGGTTGATAAGTGGTCCACCACTATTCCCTGGGTTGATAGATGCGTCTGTTTGAATTACACCGCCGACAGAAAATTGGGTTAAACCCTGAATGGTACGGTCAAGTGCGCTGATGATACCTGAGGTTAGTGTCCAGCGTTGACCGAATGGGCTACCAATAGCGAGTACTGTTTGACCAATGACGAGGTCATTAGAATTTCCGAATGGAATTGGTTTGAGCTGATCTGCTGGTAAATCCACTTTGATAACGGCAATATCCGACGCAAGGTCGATACCGATAAGCTCTGCACGTGTAATTGTGCCATCTAAGAAATTAACGATGATGTCGTTAGCTTCATCAACAACATGCGCGTTTGTGACGATGTGTCCATCCGCATCAATCACGAAACCAGAGCCTGCACCACCGCCTGTCTCATTGGTTACACTAATGGCGACTACTGAAGGGCTTGCATTGTCATAAACTGATGTAAAAATGTCATTCGGGTGCGTGACTTCACCAATTGCTTGTGTCGCTGTCATAGGCGCAACACTCACAATTAATAGTGCGACCATAATGCCTAAGATCATAGATAGTATATTGGAACGTTTGAGTATAGTCATGATATCTCATACCTTTGCTATATTTCATAAACTTCATATATATGCTAGGCATGAGATGTAAAAAAAGTGTGAACTGTATGAAAAAAATGCGTAAATGAGTATAAGAAATATATTACATAGATGAGGAGAAAGTTAGGTGAACCCTCTCCCCATCTGAGGAACTTAGCCAATTAGATAAAAATTATCTTGGCGACCATCTAACCATTGCATTTTCCCACCTGTCAAAATGGCATCTTCTTCCAGCATGATACGAACATCTTGCCCGCCCCATTCAGGAACACTTTTTATGATGTTTAATTCAACCGAGTAAACAGTATCATCGAACAACTCATAATCACCATTTCCTGCGACACCGCCTTGTTTATCCCATAGACCAATTGTTGGACCTGCGGCGTGTCCGTGATAACCAAGTGGGTGACTATAGACTTGTGGTTGAATGCCTTCAGCTTTGGCTTTATCGAGTGCTTCTTTGAGGACTTCATTGCCTGTTTGACCGACTCGCATGGCTTCCATATGAATATCTTGTAATCGGTTGCCGTCTGTGAGTGCGTCTTTTAAACCTTGTGGTGCGTCAGTTTCGTTTGGTTTGAGAACATAGGCATGTTGTTGTTGGTCTGTGGCGAGTCCGAGGTAATAGAATCCCATATCACAGTGGAGCAAGTCACCTTGCATGATGACATCGCGCGGGACTGCATCACCTGAATTTATCCCTGTAAATGAAAATCCTTCTGCTTGAATATCAATTGTTGGATGAAACCATGCTTCTAAACCCATATCGTGCATGGTTTGGCGCATCCACCAGACAACATCATCGGTTGTTGTAACCCCGGGGTGAATGACTTGGGTAGAAAATGCCTGAGCGATGATTTGGTGTCCGATTTTGGCGATTCTTGGATAAGCTAGAATTTCGTCAGGGATACGACGCTCTAACCAGCCGACACAAAGCCGTTCTGCACTTTCAAAACGGGATGCAACCTCATCACCAACTGCATCACGAATTAGTTGGTATTCGACATGGGCAAGTCCATTACCAAAGGCAAAGGTTTCTGATGTATTGATGCCGATGTTTTTGGGGTCACGTTCTTTAATGATGCGTGCGAGGCATTCATGTTGCTCTTCTTCATCAGGATTCCAAACTGGCTCATAGAAATCTGCATAACCATAGCGTGATAGGGTGAGGCGGTCTACTGTGCCATCTGCATTTCTACAAAAGGCAAGAATTGTCCGACGACGTGATGACATAGAAGTTGCTGGAATCATTGTCATGACAACAGGGTCTTCGTTGTATTCACGACAAGCGATAATCCACATATCAAAGTTTTCGCGTTCCATAAGTTCTGGAATAAGCGTATCTAATCGTGTTTTTAACCAAGCATCGGTTACATCTGCTTGCTTGCGTAAGGGTAAAAAATCAGGTGTAAATTTCATGTAAGACCTCTCTTATAATAATTAATCACCGCTTGCTTGTGCGAATGATTGCCAATAGGATTGAAGTGGATTATTTTGACGTTGATATGCCCAAAAGAGTAACGATAATTCTATGATTTGTCCAAGTGTTAGACCGAGACTGGCGGCAAGAATCCCATGTATGCCGAATGAAATACCGCCCCAAACTGTCACAAGTGTAACAATAAAACCAACAATCATCGCTTGATATATGGGACTTGTTCTGTCGGTTAACATCAGCAACGCTCGAAGATAGCTTTGTAAGGTTGTTAATAATGGGATGAAGATTGCTGACTGTGTCCCTAATAAAATGAGTGCATGAAGATTTTGTGGAACATCTAGAATTGTTTCATTATAGATATTGATTAATGGTGAATAGGCAAATAAGGTCATGAATATTGTCAGACCTAAACCTAGCCTCAGTGTAAAACCTCGTAAAATATTATGATGTTCTTGACTTTGATTGAGTGAAATGACGACTTCTTGATATGCCATACCACCCGAGCGCATGATAAGCATAATCGAAAAGACAATGGGCCATGCTGCCAAACTCTCAGTTGCATCAGGCATACTGGCTAGACCACGCTCAATAAATGGGCGTATCAATAAGGTAATGACACTGGTTGCGGCTAGGGGAATATGGAAGTTGAGTGCATCGCGATAGGTTAGCGACTTCATTGTTTTTGGAATAGCAGTTTTCAACAAGTGTTGCACATCTTTGTGCGATACAAAATAAGTGTAAATTGCTTCTGCTGCGACGGCGAAGATTAGAGCAAATGCACCAATGACTGCTCCAGCAACTTGCGTGATTGCGCCAAGACCAATTGCGACCCCGCCTGATACAACAATACGTATCACTGTCCCATACCCGATATAACGTGTGTTTCCAAAGCGAATGAGAATCCCCTGATGGAAACGACGATACCCAATAAATGCACTCCACAACACCATGATTTGCATCCCTGGGCGTGTCGCTTCTATGATATGAGATGGGATGTTGAGCAGTGAATCTAAGTAAAAGTCGAGTAGGGGTGTAAATGCCATCAATAATGCAACAATAGTGACAAATACGTTGATGCCCATCATGAATCGCCATAATACTCGATAGGCTTGACGATTACGAGATAATGCACTACTGGTTGCGAGTAGCATAATAATCGGTGTTTCTATCAAAACTGATAGCGAAAATATGAGACCAAAGGCTGCGAGTTGTGTCTCTGAATCTGGCTTACGGGCAATGACACCTTGAATCCAGGGACCTTCAATTGTCATCAATAGCCATGAAAAGGCGAGCGGTAACCAGAAGATAATTACTTTACGATAGGTCACATGTTTGTCTTTCGTTGAAAATAAATTGTTTAGGCTATTGTAAAGGAGTCTTGATGATAAAAAAATGAGGTATTAAAATTTGTTTTGCACTTGACATGTCAAATGCGAACTGATATTATTCCTGAGCCTAAGGGGGCGTGGTGTAGCGGTTTAACATGCCGGCCTGTCAAGCCGGAGATCGCGGGTTCAAATCCCGTCGCTCCCGATTCAAACAGGAACATTTTTATAATGTTCCTGTTTTTGATTCTCCTGTTTTGTGTGTGATATATTATTCCGACTTCACAATTTTCTATACGACTGCCAGATTTACAGCCTTTAAGTCGCTCCCCTAGAAAATCCTACATTGTCTGTCCATCATTTTTGCATTATAGCTAGTTTAGACTTGGATATTATACAGCCTATACTTTTCTCTACCTCTAATTGTGGCTTGCGTCGGTTTTGACTTAAATAAAAAGAAGCTGATTGACAATTAAGCACAATCAACTTCTTTTTGTGTTGAATCAATTACCTATTAGTATTGATCAGAGTCCGAATTTATTGCACTCAGCTCCAAATACAAAGACATCAGTATACATTACCCAGCCCGGTTTCGTGCCATCTTCAGGTCTGAGATATAACCAAAGTACATAAGCTCCCTCGGGTTCAAGTTCACTTGGAGTTTTTGTAATGTCTGCGATGCGATATGTTTCATTCATGTCAAGTGTGTTGACAATAACCGATTGCGTGTGTGGACGCTCGTACATCGAAACGGGAGCACCCGGTGCCATAGCAAAACAATCGACTTTTTCATAAGCAAATGCACTGGTCGTGGCAAGCATTGATAGGATGAGTGCAATAGCAAGAGTAATAATGATTTTGTAGTTACGCATGATCTCTCAACTTGTTATCTAATTTGTTAATGTCTTTACTATAAACTATAAACCGCTTAGAAAACGCTTATTGGATCAAAAAATAGCAATTTTTACAGAATTTCTATAATCTGTAAGTACATCGAATAAAGGTTTTTCTACTAATTATTGAAGGATTTCGCTAGTTTATCACGAATATAGATAACAGTCGCTTGTAAGGACATCGCTTCTCCTTGACTTATATAGCTTGTAAAGTCATCAGATGATAAGCTCTCTCTTAAACGTGTTTCGCGTTGTTCAACTTCTGCTTGTTGGCGTGGTTCGACGGCTAACCCTGTTTCATGTCTTAATTGGTTTGCTGCGCCGAGTAAGATAACACTGCGTTCAAATTGTTGCATATCGAATGCAATATCACTTAGCTGTTCTAAAACATTGAGGCATGTCTTATGATTATCAATTTGATATGCGATTTGTAGTGTGTCGTAATACATGCGGTATGCTTGTTCAAGTTGACCTTGTTTATGTAGGGCTTCGGCAAGGTTGCCTGAGAAGATTGTCTGATGCCGAGTGTGTCCAATGTTCTGTGCAATCTGTAAAGCATGACGAAATTGGTCTTCTGCTGTATCTAGTCCATCTCGCTTAAGTGCAATAACACCCAGTGTATTGTGACAAAGTGCTGTGCCTACTGGGTCAATCATGGCATCCTTTAGACCGAGAGCTTTACGGGTGTAGTTTTCAGCCTCGCTTGGATCATCCATTTGCATATGAACAATACCTAAATTACTGTATGCCATACTCAGGATTTGATGAAATTTAGGTTGACCTTGTCCAACATCCTGCTCCACGACTTCTACCATTTCTAAGAGATTTAAGCGTGCATTTGCATAATCACCGCGAGCTGCCAACACGCGATATAATTCATTTAGAATCTTTGCTTCCAATAAAATATCACCGACTTCACGACTTTTAAGCAAACCTTGGTCGAGCAGAGGTTTGGATTGCTCATATTGTTGCATTCGGGCAAGGAGTTGACCGCTACGATATAGTGCATGCGCAGTTTGTCGTGTATTGTTACTATGGGGAAGAGCTTCGTTTAATAGACGGACACCATTTTCTAAGGAATAGCCCCTCATAATCCAATAATCAGTTAAAATCGGGGCATGATCGAGTATTGTTTGATGAAACTCAGCTTCCTCTAACCAGTCGATATAGGTGATGTTATGGTACTCATGGTCAATGTTACGGTAGAGGGCGTGAATCGGTAAATTCTGTGCCTCTTGTTCTTCTAACCATTTTTTATAATAGCTACGATGGGCATGATGTATTTCTAATGTAATGCCTTCTATATCGGCTTGTTCGGCGGAAAAACGACGGAGTAATTCATGAAGCCAGTACCGACCTTGACCATCTGCTTGTAATAATGATTTTGAAACGAGTGACCTCAGATATTCTGGTGTTGCCCCTGTAATTTCATCAGCTGCAAAAACATCAAATTCACCTGGGAACACTGAAATCTTCATCATAATTGGGCGTTCATAATCGGATAAATCTGCCCATGTCATCCGTAATAAGGCCATAATTCCGCGATGATGTTCTGGTAAATCTCGTCGTTCAAGGGTCAAAAAATCAAGGCTCTCTTGAATCCGTTCGGCAATAATTTCTGGTGGTAGAAATTGTACCCATGCTGCTGCTATGACAATGGCAAGGGGTAAACCGTCAACCAGTTTGCAAACATGATAGATAGCATCCCGATGCAATTCATCATCAAAATTAGCTTGAGCAAGTTTTGCCATTTGTGTAAATAATAGGACTGACTGTGTAATGGATATGTCTTTGTTGCTCATTGGATAAGATAAGGGACGTAGGTGTAAGATTTGCTCGCCCTGTAAATGCAGTTGCTCGCGCGATGTTACTATAATTTGTAAATAGGGTGCATGTCCAAGCAGGGTTGTGATGATTTCTGACGAATCAACTAGATGATCAAAATTGTCGAGTATCAACAGCATGTGCTTATGGCGTATCGAGCTTAATAACAAATCTAAGGGGGATTGGCGCGTATCTTGATGATCCATTTGTAGAGCTTCTAGAATGGCTAAGGGCAGGAGTTCTTGTGTGGTTAATGATACGAGGGATACAAAGAAAACACCGTCTATATAATCCTCTAAGCGTTGCCAGCCGATGTGCTGTGACAAACGTGTTTTACCCATCCCTCCCTGACCCATAATCGTCAATAAACGACAATCAGCATTATCCAAGTGATTGTTAATTTGTTGGATAACATGTGGAGTCTCAACATAAGGTGTCGTAGATAAATGTAAGTTGTTGGGATGTTGATTTTGTCCCTCGGATATTTTGACTCGACCCAGTTTAATATCACGATATAGAGCTGTTGTTTCTTCTTCTGGCTCAACATCAAGTTCAGTTTTGAGTAGTTCTACAAAGGTCTCATATTGTTGCAGAGCGGCTGTTCGATACCCACCTTTAACGAGAAGATTCATTAAAACTTGTTGTGCTTCTTCCCATAACGTCTCGATAGCCACTAGCTTTCGCCCATATGCTATTCCTTCCTCATAGTAGCCACCTGAAAGTGATAGTTCTGCAGCTTGTAACATTGCATTTATATATCGTGCCCGTCTTTGCTCTTGCTCCAACATAATCCAAGTATCAAGCTGGGTGGCATTGCCTGTTTTTACACCAAGTAAAAAATCACCTTGGTATAAATCAAGGGCATCCTTTAATTCTGCTATCAATTTACGTGGCGAATAGGGGCGAATTTGTTTGATTGCGAGACTATTCAATTGTGTTTCAAAGACTTTTACATCTAACCAAATTGAATCTACTTTGACGATTTCGATGGTTTGACGAGTTACCTCAAGATAATCGCCTACTATCTTCTGTAAATTAGATAAGACAGTCCTTAAATTTTTAAGAGCTTGCTCGCCACTTGTATCTTCCCAAAATATTTCAGCTAGAACTTGACGTGAATGTTCGCGTGGGTGCATCAATAAATATAAGAAGAGCAGGGGGGCTTTTTGTGAAACAAATTTACTGTGGGTTTTACCGTTGAGTTCGATCGATAATCTACCCAGTGTATAAATCCTTAATTGAGTCTCTTCTGACATTTATTGTCTCCAAATACGCAACATCATCTTATGATTTTAATACGGAAATCTATTTCGCGCATTTACGGTACTTTGCATTGCTACCTACATCATCTTTATCTGTCCCTGCTATAAAAACTTGTAAAAAAATACATAAATTTAGTAGGTTGAGCGGTTATTAGGCTTTTTATAAGCGTTGTCTTCATACCATGAGTTATATAAGTTTGTTCATCAAGAACGAACATATTTAATCGTGTGAATTTAACATAAGGAATCATAACCAATGAAAGAGAAAGCTATATTGATTACCGTAATGCTGCTATTGTTTTTACCAGCAGTTACCAAAATAGCCCATGCACAAGATGGACCCAGTACAATTATCGTTAAGCCTCCCTCTGACCCAAATAAAGATACAGATGGGGATGGATTACCTGATACTCAAGATAAATGCCCTAACAAACCTGGCCCTCGTACAAATGGCGGCTGTCCAGAAGGTGGTGGTGGCTCTGATAATGATAGACCATCCGACGACGACAACCCGTCAAGCGATGAAGATCCAAACCCAGATAGTGATGGTGATGGTCTTTCTGATAAAGACGATCAATGTCCAACTGTTAGTGGACCGACATGGAATGCTGGATGTCCAGAAGACAAACCTGATCCAAATAATGTCCCACCAACTGCCCCTGACCCTAACGACCCACCACCGTTCCAACCGCCTGCATTGCCTGATGATGCTTGTTATGTGACTCCGCGAATCAATAATAATATTAATGTCCGTAAAGCCCCTAACCTCGGCGCAGACATTCTCGGATTCCTTAGCCCAGGCATTGTTTATGAGGCACAAGGTGTTGCAACTGTCGGTGCAGAAACTTGGTATGCACTCGTAGTCTATGAAGGTAGTACGGGAACAGTTGGCTATGCGGCTGGAATTGTTGTACTTGCAACAACTGACTGTGCTCCAATCCAAGTACCAGGGGATGGCAGCTCACCTGATTCGGTAGATGATTACAAAATTCCACCAAATGCGCCACCTGTTTTATGCCATATGACACTTGGTTTTGATGCGACTATCTGGGGACAAAGCCCAGTCATCGAATCTGAATTATGGGCAGGTCTCTACTTTGAGTCTGAACCTGGTGAACCGATTCTTGCAGGTACAAAACCTTGGGGTATTATCACGCTTGAGTGGTGGATTCCGTCTGGAGCACCTGATAATGCGACTGCCTTCGCAACAAATATCAGCGTTTACGAACAAGCACTAAACCAAATTGATATGGGTGGTGGTGGAGCATTCGGCTATCCGACTCTTGAAGGTGGTGTGAGCTTCGATGGTGTTTTAGTTTACCGCTTGGTTGGTGATGTTGATAACTTAGGTGCATGTGGTCCTATTGTGGGGGGGGGCGATGACTTTGCAATCGAAGATGATACAAATAACGGTAATAACCGACCCCCACAAACGAATGAAGTAGGCAACTTATCAAATGGAAATGCTGATGATGGAGAAGTATTCGAATATTGTATCTATCAAGAGGTACAAGAAGCAGGTGTATTTGAAGAAGTATGCTATGAAATTGTCATTCCAGAAGGCTGTGTACTGACAACCTCAGAAGCAGGTGTCTATACACTAGATTGTGAAGATGACAATACGGTTTCAATCAACCCATTATTCGATGGACAACCAGCGGATATGCAATCTCCTGACGCAGA
>CAYGTY010000171.1:0-13283 GCA_964352825.1 uncultured Anaerolineaceae bacterium | reverse complement strand
AGAAGACCGTAATCCGAGTTCTAGCAGACAGCCCATCAGAACAGCATCGCGCAAGCCACCCAAAGAATCAAAGTCATGGTCATTTAGCAAATGGATTACGAGATCTGCAGGAATCTTCGTAGGTGTGGCTTTCTTTGCTCTTGCTACAGAGCGACGTGTGACTGAACGCTTCTCATCGAGGTTAGCGGCAGCTTTACCAGAAATCGACTGGGTAGCTGCAATCCGCTGATACACTTCAGCTGACCTCACCCCTGCCACCATCGTCTGACGTGCGTAGGTGCGTATCGCATACACGGCTCGATTGATACTCGTCAGAGCCTAGCCTTCTTTCATCATCCACAATTGATACGCATTGACCTCGCCATGGGTGAGGTTGTGCCACAGATCTTTTTCAACTGAGAGACGATAACCATAATTCTTCGGAATATCATCACCATAGATAAGACGCGCAAATCGGTGCAAATCGCGACGATAGGCTTTGAGGGTATTCTCGCTTTTGGTGGCGTTGAACTTCTGGAAGGCAGTTTCATCCGCCAGTGCTTGCAAATCAGCACTACTAATGCGTGGTTTCAAATTGTCGATTTTGGTTTTTTGTGGTGGTAAAAGCTCATGATCAGACATGCTCAAAACCCTCGTTAAATGAAATAACTGCATTTATTTCACATATATTCTACCGCTAAATCAACGATCTAACGAACTCAAAATAACAAAGAGAACTTATCAAAAAGTAATCCAACTTTGACTTCTAATCCACGAAAGTTGTCATTTGTGATACAGTCAATTTACCGAATGACATATCCAAGGTTTGTCATGAGCGAAGAAGTCCCAACCATTTATCAGTTTCGTCTAACAGTCGCCGAAATCAGCCCCCTTATCTGGCGACGGATTTGGATGCGTGCCGACCAGACATTGGCAGATTTACATTACACCATTCAAATTACAATGGATTGGACAGCTTCTTACTTGAACGAATTTCTATTTCGTAGCAGACGATATAGTATGTCTGAAACAGGTGTCGCGACTGTTCATGAAGCATCTTGTGTTGTCCTGACTGATTTATGTTTGCGCCCAAATGAATGTATTCAATATCGATACAATATGTATGTGCCTTGGCGGGTACAGATTCGTTATGAAAAAGCCGTTCCCTATCAATCCAAATATACCTATCCGTATTGCGTATCTGGCAAACAGCCCAGTCCGGTCGAACAATACTCAGGTTCAGATGAGTATCAAGACAAACGCGATCGCTACAATGAAGCTTATTTTGGCATGATTCTACTCAATGCTCTGGTTCATCAGCCAGATCAAACTGTGCAAGAGGTCTTTGGTGATGAATATGATCTTTTCAAGTTCTGGATAAGAGAACATCGCTTTAACCGCAAACACATCAATGAAACGTTGAAAACTTATAGCGTAGATGGCGAATGGTGGGTTGCGTTGTAAACAAGGAGATAAGATGAAATTTCAACTTGAGCTAACCATACAAACTGATGAGGACACTTCCACAACTGAAATTATTACGCTTGAACGTGAGCACCTCTGCGATGATACTCTTGGCTTATCGCTCGATGAAGCGAAATCATTGCTGACCCAACTCCAGCAACAAATTGTGACGCAACAAGTTGATGCTTTTATCAACGAGGTTCAAACTTGTGATTGCGGTCAAACCCATGCTCGAAAAGGGCATCATATGATCCGCTATCAAACGCTCTTTGGTAAGTTACAACTATCGAGTCCACGCTTTTACACGTGTGATTGTCAAGATAGCTCTTACAAAAGCTGTAGCCCACTACGTCAGGTCTTGAAAGAAGGCATTACTCCTGAATTACTCTATGTGCAAAGCAAATGGGCTTCACTCATGTCCTATGGTATGACAGCTGATCTCATCAATGATGTACTGCCTATCACAACGAACCATGCCACTGTCTATAATCACACCCAACAAGTTGCTCAACGCATTGAAGATGAAGTGGAAGAAGAAGCACATGTCTACATCGACGGCTGTGAAAGAGACTGGGCGCAGTTGCCTATGCCTGATATGCCCTTAACAGTTGGCATTGATGGCGGTTATATTCGTGAGCGACGCGATGAGCAGCGCAAAGCTGGCAGTTGTGAAGTCATTGTTGGAAAGAGTATCCCATACCGGGGAAAAGGTAAATGCTTTGCTTATGTCTCAGGAGACGACCGACCAAAACGTCGCTTACATGATTTGCTTCAATCACAAGGGATGCAACACAATCAGACGGTCACTTTTTTATCTGATGGTGGGGATAATGTGCGTAATCTCCAAGTCTTTCTCAGTCCTCAAGCTGAACATATTCTTGATTGGTTTCATGTTACCATGCGTATCACATCAATTCGTCAAATGATGAAGGGACTCAAACCTCATCCTGATATGTGGATTGCCCCAGAAGAGATGCTCTCTCAAATGGAACGGGTCAAGTGGTTTTTATGGCATGGCAATTCTTACAAAGCACTCAATATTGTGGAGCGTATACATGAACCACTTGAAATATGGTTTGACGAGAAAAACAAATACGGCAAAACATGGCAAGCTCTTGATGATTTCCATCGATATATCCAAAACAATCGCCCCTTTATTCCTAACTACGGTGAGCGACATCGGTATGGGGAACGTATTTCTACTGGCTTTGTCGAATCAGCTGTCAATCAGGTTATTGCCAAACGCTTTGCAAAAAAGCAACAAATGCGCTGGACCCGACGTGGCGCTCATTACCTGCTTCAGGTGCGCGTTAAGGTACTCAATGAAGATTTGAACGCTCAATTCCAAACTTGGTATCCGCACTTCAACATCCAGTCGGAGGTGCAGGAACAGGTGGCTTAGCCCCAAGTTTTTGATGGACTCCGACTTCTAGTTATTTTCATTTTTATTAAAATTCTTAATCCCTTGATTTTACTCGCAATTAGGTACATGCTTGAGGTTTTTTGATCCTACACTAATAAAACCCTAAGTTGTAGTGTTTTTAAATACTCCAAAATTTGTTAAACATACTTTGCGACGTTACCAAACAAACTCTATCCGCTCAATTCAGGATCTTCGGTTAATTCTGCCTCAGCTTCAACTTCAGCAGGTGTTGCCGAAGGAATTATCGTCGGGATAGGTGTTGCTGTCGCAGTTGGTAATGGCGTTGATGTCGGAAGTGGTGTGACCGTTGGCAAGTCCGTTGCTGTACTTTCAGGTTGTGGTTCATCAGTTACTTCTGGTGATGTATCTGTCGTTGCTATGATAGTCAATTCAACAGAGTCATCTGTACCTGATACAGTTGCCATTGGTGTTGGGCTGAGTGTGGGTTCTTCGGTTGCTGTGTCTTCTATAACTACAGATTCGATAATCACAACTTTCTCAGGTGCTGTCTGATGATCTGGATTCACATTAATCGGTATAACACTATTTAATGCCAGACCCTCAATCGCTTCTTCACCACCCCGATAACTTGCAATTGGAATCCAAACATTATTTTGATTACCAAAGCTAAAGGTTATATCAGGTGTGCCACGACTATTTGTATTGCGTAAGAGCCATTCACGACCTGTAAAGAGACCGATTGTAGTATAGCCATCTTCGTTCCAATCCCCTGCGATTGCTTGCCATGTGTCGTTGTTCAGCCCGAAGTTGAAGGATGCACCGATTGAGCGTGAGAGGGCTGTTTTTTGTAATAAGAATGTTCCCTCTTTGTAGATACCCACAAGGTCGCGTCCTGTTTTGTACCAATCCCCTGTAATAGCTGTCCAACCCGTTTCATTAAAGCCAAAGTTAAACTCATAATCAGAGCCAGAGGGTTGATGTGAGTCGGTTAATAGAACAGTCCCTTTACGATAGATACCAACCGTATCCGTACCATCACCGTTCCAGTCGCCAACAAGCGGTTGCCATTCACCACTATTTGAGCCGAAGCGATAGACATAATCGACAACACCACTCGACGATATATCGCGGAGGGCGAAGATACCATTTTTGTAGATGCCGATACCATCCACGCCGTCCCCGTCCCAATCGCCTGTTAGCGGTGTCCAACCTTCTTCTTGAGGACCAAAGCGGAACTCAATAATTGGATCGGAGTCATCAAAGCCATCACGGAAGAGCCATTGACCATTGCGGTATAGCCCAACTGTATTGGTAACAGGGACGGGGCAGTCAGCAGTCGATATAGCAATCGTATCACTGGGTTCTGTATATTCATTATATTTTGCATTATAGCCTTTGACTCGATACCAATAATTGGTTGCACATTTCAAGTCAAAGTCCGTAAATATGCTCAAGTTGCTAGGAACACTGCTAAGGGTTTGCCAATTTAAATCCCCGCTCAAACCCACAATCGCCTCAGCAGGTTGTTCCGCCCGCTCAATAATAATTTGTGATGTTCTTTTTGGTGGTACAGGTTTCCAACTTAAAGATGTCTGGCTATTGGCGAAGGTTGGCGTAATGCTATCAGGAATAACAGGTGTACATTTAGGGGTTATCGTATTTGTATAAACGGGTATTGAAGATAGATTGAGGTCAGCATTATTGCCTACTAAACGATAAAAATATGCTTGTTCACAATTAACTGATGTATCAGTGAATGCTTCGGTATTTGCAGGTAATATTGCCCTTGCCAACCAGTTCTGATTGTCGATTGAGCGGAATAGACGGTAACTTGTTTCTATAGTTGATTCATCAAACCAAGTTAATTGTACTTCTGATTCGTCAACACTTGCGATAATGAAGGCGAGTGGTGTATGAATAGCACATATATCAGTATCAATCGTTATGATATTAGATGAATCAGAATAGCCCATATTATATGCTGAGTTATTTTCTACGTTTATATTACGCGCCCGAATTCGATAGTTATAGGTTTGACCACAAACACTCGTTGTATCTGTAAATGTCGTCTGAGTTATCGGAAGTTGACTAATCTCCACCCATTCAGAATCTTCAATCTGACGTTCAACAATTGCTTGATTATCTGATGGTATATTTGCATTAGACCATTCAAGGTCGACAGCAAAATCTATCCCTTGTGTCCCTGATAGATTAGTTGGCGCAATCAGCTCGATACAGTGCTTTGCTGATACAAGCCAAGTAGCTTTGGCAGAGTTTTGGATAGCAAGTGTATTGGGCAAGTTGACCCATGCTATGAATTCATACTCTACTCCACACTCTACAGTTGAATATGGTGTGCCTGTTGAATATTGTACAAATGGTAGTGTCCAGTCCCCACTGCCGTCAGCAGGGTGATATGAAACATTTACCCCTACATTTGGAATAGGATAGGTTTCAATTTCTATCAATACATTATAGTCTATATTATTATTGATTGGGAAACGGGGTGTTACTATGACTGTTGGTGGCACAGGACAGTTTCCACCTGTAAAGCTGACGACATCACTCCAATCAGAGACACTATTATCAGCATTTCTTGTTGCACGAACTCTAAATTCATAGTCCCATTCACAACGGACACCTTGAATAAATGACCCTATAGAGCTTGTTCCTATAGATACCCACGCACTGTCTTGTTCTGTAAATTCAATTTCATAGTCATCAGCATCGCTGTTCGTATCAGTCCAGCTTAATTCAACTTCAATATCAGGAATCACTGTGCCACTGACTGATGTGATATTTAGCATTGGTGCTACAAGCGGAACACACCCTGTTGTTATACCACTGACAATATTTGATGAATCTGAATATTGACCGGCGTTCACAGCACGAACTTGATAATTGTATGACTGGTAACAGTTCAAATTTAAGTCTGTATAAGATGTGACATCAGACCCTAATTGGGCAATCCGTTCCCAATTTTCATCTATACTGGTGCTTCTAAACACTTCATAGGTCAATTCAGAGCTTGTATTATCTGTCCATTGAAGCGCATTGGAATTTGTCCCTGAAACAGGAGTCACTATTAGATTGGTCGGTGCATTTAGTGCATTTGTACGTTCAACTGCACCAATATCACAATTGTTATTATACGGACGTGCAAGCCCTCGTTGGTCAGTAGCGACAGGGCAATCTTCAGGTGGTATATAGTCTACACTTTGTGATGATATAGCAGGCAACATTGTTCTTGTCATCCCACCATTATCGCGCAAAGGTTGTAGGATAAGGGGATTTACCGTATTTTCATAATCAAGGTCTGTAATATGATTCATATCACAGTGGCTATTATCCGCTACAATATAGTTATAGCCTAATGAATCATCAAAATCAGGCATCGAACAACTTACATCATAGAAAATATTGCCACGAAAACCTAAATCACCATATGATCCTTCACGAACAATAATGAAATTACTTAAATAGGCTTCTGCTTTTGAATTATAAAATGTATTGAACTCAAGCAATACATTACCTGTAAGATTCAAAACCGTGCTATCATCGTGATCGTTGTCATACATCGAAAATGTAGAATTGCGAACAATAATTTGACCTGTTACGTCAATCCAAGTGTAGGCTCTATTATTTGCAGAGCTATAATTATCTGCAAGTAGGACACGATCCAAGAGAAATTGATTTTCTGGTGAATCACCAACCATGATGAGATCAGGAAAATCGTTATTAGTTATTTCACTATCAATGATAGAGAGATTGCTATATCGACTCCGAATAAGATTACTTGAAGTCGGTTCGCCGTCTTTAAAACCATCGATATGCAATCCCTTTAGAATCAAGCTACCGATCTCATTTACATACAATAAGCGACCAGTAGCACCACCGTATCTTAGTTTCGTTTTACTACCGATAATAGATATATCAGCGTCAATAACGGGTAATAAAGTTGGGTCTGTCGCACCTGACACTATGTCACCCAATGCCGATGTAATCACATAATCACCATTTGGGGCAAGGTTTATCTGATGCGATTTTGTTATACAAGTATTATTATTCGCATCTCTAATGGCTTGCGCTAATCCCGCAACATCACCATCTACAATATTGTAAGTAATTAAATCAGTTCCACAGTCTGTTACGATGTCGGTCGATAATTCTCCGATGACGGGTTGACCCAGATGAGTAAATGCATAATTGATAACAAATGAGTCGCTCGCATAATCGAACGGTCCATCAACACGATATTGTAGTTGAGCTATTGCTGTTTGTGCTTTGACCAATGGATTTAAAACCCATTGCTGTTGATTATTAACTGTTGAAACTGTTCCTGAGACCGTACCGAGGAATGTTAAACCGCTTGGTGCGTCAATTGTCACAAGACCATTAGTTGCATCAAAGATAGACCCATTTTCTATATCAATGTCTAAGACAATTGTTTCCGCGAAGGTTGGTGAATCATTATCCAAACTTATGTTCGCGCGTATCCCCATTTCATTCTCGTATGCACCTGCGTTACAGGCGGGAGTACCGTTATCATCATTATCTTGAGGGCGATTTGATCCATTTTGGTCACGCACTACATCACAAAATTCAGCAGGAATGAAATCAATGACAGGGCTACCTTCTGATGGCGGTGTACTGAAAGTGAAACCACCCCGATTTTGTGGGAAACCATCTAGAGCAGATTCGACTTCCCCTATATCAGTTGGGTGATCATATGGGCAACGTTCAGTGATATTATATCCTTCAGATGTAATCCAATCTTCGGAAATTGGTGTTCCAGATGGACAACCTGAACTGGGATAACCTGAATAGAACACATTCCCAAATAATGTGAGTGTTCCGTCCGCTGTAAACTTTCTATAATATGGTGTGCTGGAATTGGTATGAAGAGTTGTAAAACGCGCTTCCAAGTCACCGTAAAGATTAAACGAACCTAAACCATCCAACTTTCTTAAGGTTGAATTTTCTATATAAGCCGTCGAGTCTTCACCTACCCTTAGGTTATAATCTCCCACATTATCAATATAGGAGTTATAAATCTCTAAGTTGGCAGATGCGCCAGTTGATTCAAGTACGGCACCATCACCGCCATGATTGCCCGTAATATTGGATTCGTTGATGATTGTTGTACCTTTGTTATAAAGTACACTGCCAAAGTCTGAATTATTGTTACCAAAACTAGTAATGGTCAGTTCAGATAAGTCTAAATAACCAGTTTCCGTGACATAAAAAGCATACCATAGAGGTCCTGAAGCAATAGTAGAGCGGTTACCCTGTATCACAACATCAGTTGATATAGGATGGAAGGCATGTGCTCCCTCATTCCAATGATAATAGGTATGTGTATCCAAACCATAATAACCGTCCTGCGCTAATATTATCGCATCTTGCCCTGGGAAACATGTCTCATAATTGGCAATACTGACAGCACGAACCAGACCATCCACATCCCCATCTGCAACTGTAAATAAGTCGGTAGCAGTAGGACAGGTCATGCCTAGTGTGAGTAACGCATAATCATCTTCGGTGATGTCATAATTATCCCATTCAGAATCTGGGTCGATTGCATCAGTCGCACGGATTTCAAAGCTAATCGGCATTTGGTTTGTTATTGTGTCTTGTTGAGCTAAAAGGGTGAAAGTTATTGTCTCTTCTGATTGAGCTTGCAAGACATTCAATGACCACGATTTCCAATAACTTGAGAAGCTACCAATTGACGCGTCATAATCCAGTATCGTAAATTGACCTAAATCATGTTGCCGAACAGAAATATCATGTGCTGTTTCATTACCCGTATTGCGTATTGTTACTGTCACTTCGACAGGCTCATAAGGTTCGGGTGATGGGTTATTGGTCGTAATCTCAAGTTCAAGATCTGTTCTTGGGCAGATTTCGTCGTATGTGAGGGTAACATTTGCTGAGTCCTTAGATCTTAAGTTATCACCCCACTTACGTACCTTGACACGATATTCAACTTGGTCACTATCACAGGTGAAATCTGTTGTATCTATATAGGATGTACTAGCCAGCAAACCTGTAACACTGCGATAGTCACTGTCTTGACCAATAACCTTACGCGTAAGCCCATAGTGTATAGTATGGTCATCAGCAGCAGGGGGTGTCCAACTTAATTCAACGCCTGTATCTACACGCTGTGCAGTAAAGTCTGTTGGTGGTGATATATCGACACAATGAGCTTGTGATGGGGTAAATTCAACATCTACTGGATCCATCTGAGACCAAGAACCTGGGTGACCTGGATGTGAATTTTGACTTACAAGACGATAGGTAACTACATCATCACAGTAGAGCAACTCATCATCTAAATATGAATTCGTTTCATTATAAACCGTCTCAATTAACTCGAAGTTTGTATCCACACCTGAGATACTACGGTATATTTCGGTTCGGGTCGGAACTCCTTGCTCATATTCCCAATTCAGTTGTGTTCCCGACACTATAGAGAGGGCAGTTAAATTAGTAGGCGCGTTACAGCCATTAATAAATGCAGATGGCGCGTATGAAGGCATCGAATAGTATGTACCATCATATGCTGTGACTGACCAGCGATACATTTCGCATGCAAGCCCAATATCATCAAAGATACGAATATCACTAGCAACTGTAGCAACGGTTTCCCAAGCGAATCCCCAAAGTTGTTGTCTCTCTATTTTGAAGTGTTCTACAGGGTCATCGTATGTCCAGTTAAGTGTCGCAGTATCAGCACTTGTCTCAACTGTCAAAGCAGGAGGTGGGAATGACCCTGTATCTGTAAATTCGATAAAGTTAAACGCACAGGGGCTATTGGTTATTGTATTAAAGTATTCAACCCCTGTGGTGAAATCGTAAGGGTAAAAGTAGTCAGCCAGATTACCGCCAAAATTATAGTAGAGGGTGATCATTTCGCCATCAATCGCTTGATATGGATAAAATGTTCCACTTGTTGAAGTGTCAATCGGGCTAGGTGCAGAACCACTCCATAGGGTATGATTCCCTATTGTGATTTCAGTTAAACTCGTCCCCGATATCATGTCCGAAGCCGTTAAAACTCGTGTGATTTGGTCAGATGCGACATCAACATTGTCCACTTGATATTGAACAGTATTCCCAGACATACCTGCATATTTAATATGAGTCGCACCACATTGTGTAATATTGTTGGTTGTTACGACATCAATGACGCAATCGGAATGAGGTGAGGTGATGATACTATTCAGAGTTGCCAGTGTACCAGATAGGTCCGCAACGGTCATAAAGTCACCTAGTGTTGCTGGTGAATTCGCAAAACTTAGGGTAATACGTTTGTTAATATTATAGGGAAGCACATCAGGATCATTGGTATGTCCCGAAAGATTATTGATGGTAACAGGTGATGTAACAGTATTATCCCCCGACCAAATTTCATAGCTGTCAATCAACAGTGTATCAAGGTACATATTTGGATACCCACTGATTGAGGGGTAGTGAATATCAAACTGAGTGAATTTAACTAAATCTTGAACATCAAATGCGCTTTGATTAAAGTCAACATGGATTAGATTTTTATCAAATAAAATATTGCTCACTTGAATATCGTCGCAACGGAAGCCTTCCTCAGGAGAGATATTCTCATTATCTGGTGGATTAGGCGGTGTTCCTGTTGGTGTGGGTGTATTAGTCGGTACATTGAGTGAGCCAACACCATCACCATCAGGAATCGGTGTGCTGATGATATGGTCTAAGTTTAAATAGATTCCTGACATATCGGAGACTGCCATTAAGCCTGTGATATGGGGGACTGCCATTGATGTCCCAGTGAAGTAACTATATTGCCCATCAATTGAGGTTGTTAGGATGTTTTCACCGGGGGCAAGTGTATCCAGCTCAGGTCCATAACTGGTGAAGTCGCTTTGGTTACCATTGGCATCGAGTGACCCAACCGCCATCACACCCTCATAACGTGCAGGGTAATACACACCGAGTTGACCCGAGTTACCAGTCCCAGCAACAATTTTAACATCTCTGTCTAGTGCATAATTGACGGCTTGCTCTAAGATTTGAGAATAATTCTGTCCACCCAAAGACAGGTTAATAATATCTGCGCCATTATCCACAGCATAATAAATCGCAGACGCTAAATCGGCATAATTCCCAATCCCTTTTTCATCTAATACCCGAATCGGGAGAATTTTGACATTGGGTGCAACGCCTGTAATCCCAATCCCATTGTTAGAGTTTGCGGCAATAATACCACTAACCGCACATCCATGACCAAACAAATCATTCGGAATATTATCGTCATTGACATAATCATACCCATTACCCAAAATCCGCCCTTGCAAGTCTTCATGCTCCAAGCAGATGCCGCTATCAATCACAGCAACAGTAATAGGCTCAGCATTATCAGGTAATTCTTCCCAATATGGGTTGATGGCTAAGGCATCTAACGACCATTGTTCACTGATTAAGGGGTCGTTGGTGGGTATTGTTAAGAGGCTTCGTATTTGATAGTTGGGTTCAATTATGATATTCGGAACAATTTGTTGTAATTCGCGCGTATCAAGAGGAATAGGACGACGCGCAACATAAGCATCCATGACGGGAAAATCTGCGACAACTTCAATACCAAGCTTAAGCATGGCTTGGTCAAATTGCGATTGACTGGTTTCTGCACCCAATTGAATGAGGAATTCCTGACCGCTTTCTAATTCATGATATTCTGGACTCTCTGCCAAAAATCTATTTTGTTGCATATTTAATACGGCTTGGGTTGGGAGTAGTGGGACAGGTGTCCCTAAACCAGAAAATAGCAGTGAGAAAAAGACGACAACAATTAAAGCAATCAATACGAAAAGTGTGCGTTGTTGTTTTGTAGTCATTAGTGTTCCGTCATAATTGATACTATGTTATTCCATTCTACTATAAAAGATTTCTATTAAGAATATAGACTGTTTATTACATTTTGTTTTGACCTATATTCCTGACCTATAGAGGCTAGCATATAGCAGATTATAACTGAAAAAACTAATAATATTTTAGACGATTTAAAATGTTTTTTCGGTACGTGACTTGTCATGAATTCAAGTTTCTGCAATCTGCTCCAAAGTTTTTAACCTTAGGGTCACAGCACACGAGCAAGAATCTTCTTGATCTCCTAGAGATTATTGATTCATTAGAAAAATCATTCTGAGGTAAAGGGTTATGAGTTACCCTGAAACTGGGCATGATAATATGACTTAATACTGTATGTACTTAATATGTGTGTTGATTGAGTAATAAATTCATAGAAACACCGTATAAGATTCGTGTTGCGATTATTGGAGGAGCGGTCACAAATCACATAGATGTTAAAACAGTCCGTCCTTAGTGAGTCTCTGGATATAGTAAGTATTGTTCTCTATCGCTTCGGAACTGAGTGCAATACTCTGACCATCCTTTAATTAGGTCGTCAACCGATTGACCATCATCGATTCGCTTACGATATGATCTGCTTCCCATGAGGCGATCAAAATGATATTCTGAACCACGCTCATAGTCGATTTGATGTGGAGGTAGCCATTCGAATTGGTCAGGATACAGTGTCTTAATCTCAATAATTGTTGCTAACCACGCCTGAATCGGTTCAAAGTGTTCAATATCGGTAATATGGAGTTGTACGCCGTAACATGTATCGCCAGCATATTTGCTAGATGTTGGCATAAATGCGTGAGGGCGAAAACGGACCCCTGAAATACCTTTTGCATTCAAACTATCAGCCAATGTTTCACCGTCAAGATAGGGTGTACCGACAACTTGAAATGGAAGCGATGTTCCGCGTCCTTCGCTCAAACGTGTTCCTTCTAACATGCACGACCCAGGATAATGCAAAGCGGTGGTTAAGTTTGGCATTGCTGGTGATGATTGTATATAGTCACGGCTAGTATCTGACCATAGCATGGTGCGTTCCCAACCATCGCAACTGACAACTGTTAATTGGCACGGGGTAGGATTCCATTTCTTATTAATCATCAGCGATAATTCACCGACTGTCATACCATGTCGTATAGGCATATCGAAGCGTCCGACAAACGATGAAATATCGTCATCTAATGATCCACCATTTATTCTATCACCAATCGGATTTGGACGATCTAAGATGACCACCTCTTTACCGTATTCTCCACAAGCTTCCAAAATATAAGAAATTGTCCAGATATAGGTGTAAAAACGAACGCCAACATCTTGTATATCACAAACCAGAACATCGAGATTTTCTAACATATCTGGTGTCGGACGATAAAGATCACCATAGAGACTATATATAGGTAAACCTGTATGTTTATCAACTGCGTTATCAATACTAGCTGCATCAGGTGCAGATGCTGCCATACCGTGCTCAGGACCAAACAACGTTGTTAGGTTTATCGCATCAGATTGTGGCAATTTTAAACATTTGCCCGCATGAATTTGCACCGCTCTGCCT
>CAYGTY010000170.1:0-13299 GCA_964352825.1 uncultured Anaerolineaceae bacterium | reverse complement strand
TCCACTCTCCATCAGGCGACCAATCAATCCCCTCAACATAATGGTTGGTTTGATAGATAACCTGCTCATGTGTTCCATCTGTATTCGCAGTGGCTATGATAAATGGGTAGCCTGTGTCGGTATTATCTACTTTATAGACATAGGCAATTTGTTGACTGTTCTCTGACCATTTCGGATAACGATAAGTCTGACTAACCTCATTTTTAATAGATGTGAATACTTGCTGATTTAAGTTTGCTTGCATGAGGATAAAACGGGGCTCAGAGTCTACAGGATCGTCTTGGATTTGCTTAGATACCAAAACACTCTGACCATCTTGAGCAAAGGAAACATCACGGATTCCGTTGACGACTCCCGTATTTGGTTTTTGATGACGTGGATTTGCCCCATCAATATTCGCCATGTAAAAGCCATTAATATAAAAACTATCGCTTGCAATGGCTAATTGCTGAGAGGGTGCATCACAATCAACACTGGAAATACGGGTGTGATAAGGGCTGGTTAAATCTAATGACCTAATAATTCGTTTGACCTCTGTCCCATCTATCTGGATACGATAAATAGAATTAGACTCTTGTTGGATGTCATCAGAATTAATATCTGACGTAATAATCAGATACCCTTCAGACTGTTCACCGTGTATCGTCTGCCTCACCGATAGCTGGTCAATCGCTAAAATCAGAATAATGATAGCAAGCCAAATAGTAATAATAGTGCGTCTTTGTTTGTTTGTCTTGAATGTTGTCATTATTCATCTCACCCTATTATCTTGTCATCTATTTTCTATTATATAGACATTTACAAGGCTGAGCGAAGAATACGCTCCAATTCCTCAGATGTTAATTGAATCGGGTTGCCTTTCATACTGCTCGACTGGCTTGATTGTTCAATGATCGTACCAAAGTCACCTGCTATAATGCCATGTGTGCCTAAGCTCGGTATTTGAAATATTTGGCTGGTCTCATCAATCCAATCCATTGCTGTTTGGGCGGTTGCATTCATATCACCCGTAATGAGTTGCCCGATTTCTTCAAAACGGGGTAGGGCAGGATTTTCGCTTTCGCGGTCTTGTAAGGCTTGTATATTCGCTTTCATCACATGCGGTAATAAGACAGCACAGATTTCACCGTGTGGAGCAGAATACATCCCACCCAATGTTCCAGCAAAGCCATGCACCGCCCCAAGTTTTGCATTCGCTAATGCCAAACCACCCAATAAACTTGCCATTGCCATATCTTCGCGTGCATTAACATCATCGGGCTTATCAAATACAACCCTGAGTGACCGCCCTGCACGCCGTAGCCCTTCACGACAAAGTGCATCTGTAATTGGATTTGCTAAATGTGATACGTATGGTTCAAGAACTTGTGTCAGCGCATCCATCCCCGTACTAGCGGTGACCGCTTGTGGCATCGAATACGTCAAAGCAGGGTCAACCAATGCGATATTGGGTAACATCCGATTATCTCGTAAACTGACTTTAACCCGATGTTCAGGAGAGGCAACAACAGCATTTTTAGTGACCTCTGCTCCTGTGCCAGCAGTGGTTGGGACAGCAATGAAAGGAACAGGATTATTTTTTAGCTTCTGACCTGCGCCAATGACTTCGAGGTAATCCAGTATCTCGCCATCATTCGGGATGAGTGCGGCAATCGCTTTACCTGCATCAAGGACGCTACCGCCACCAATGCTAATGACAAAATCACACCCAGCGGATAGTGCAATCGCTTTTCCTGCATTAACAACATCAATAGTTGGCTCATCTGCGATAGGATAAATGGTGTGTTTAACGTCAGCATCAGTCAAATATTGGATAAGATGATCAATCCGTTCAGGATGACTTCCCGTAACTACTAAGGCATGAGTCCCATTGTCTTTGGTGATGGACCCCAGTTCTGCGCTTGTTCCTGTCCCAAATATGATGCGTGTTGCCGTTGCAAATTCAAACCGCATAAATTTCATTTCCTTTCGATTGTTGTCGATTGTTGTCATTTTAAAGTATAGCGTTATAATCAGATTATGACGAAAAATACGGAGAAAGACGAATGCAAAGCATAAAGTCAGTTTTGACAGATGAAGTACAAGCAGGACGTGAGCTGGTTGCATATATTGGGAAAATGTTATTTGAACGCAACCTCACTGATGCCTGTGGTGGGAATGTCAGTTTACGAGTTGGCGATGTTTATTGTATGTCACCTACCCTCGCTGGACATATGCGCCAATGGCAATTGAACCCTGATGATGTACTGGTGGTCAATAAAGACCGTGAAATCGTAGCAGGTGACGGAAAACTAACACGCGAGACGGCTGTTCACTTTGGCTTACACGAAAATTATAGCGAATACGGAACAGGTGTGATTCATTGCCACCCACGGAATTTGATGGTCTTCGCCTGTATGAATAAAGAAATGCCACCGATTATGGAAGCCACTCGTAAATTTGGTGTGACCCCGACCATTGAATACGCACCTGCCCATAGTCCAAAATTGGGTGAACGGATTGTCGCCACAATGAAGGGTCGTGAACAGCGGATTGTTAAACATGCAGCAGGAACAATCGCACCGTGGCATGGTTTATTTTTAATGGGGAAACACCTAGAAGCCGCCTTCGATGCAGTGGAACGCTTGGACACCAACGCCTATGTACTGATGATGTCACAACACCTCGGCGCAAGCCCAATGCTAGAAGAAGAAAGCGCACAGATGGAAGACGCGATTGCTAATTTTAAAGAAGACTAGTTTCTATGATTGTGACTCTGACACCCAATACAACGATTGACTTGACGGTATTTATCCCCAAATTTGTCCCTGATACGACGATTCGTGCGACACAAACCTATCATAGTATGGGTGGAAAGCCGACGGATGCCTCATTTATATTGGGACGTATGGGTGTCACCAGTCACGCTTTAGGTTTATCAGCAGGGGCAATCGGCGATAAAGTGAAGATGCTCCTCAATGATTTTGGGGTAAGTTCTGATTTTGTTGAAGCTGATGGCGAAACACGCATCAATACAGTTATCGTGGATGAGGCTTCTGGTGAACAAACCACGATAACCACCGCGTCAATGACTGTCATGCCGCACCATCTAATCGAACTCCGCGAAAAATATATAGAATCTTTAAAAACAGCCAGCGTTATTGTCATCGGCGGTTCACTTCCCAAAGGCATGTTACCAGATTTCTACCCCGAGATGATTCAATTGGCACATGACCATCAGGTTCCTGTTATTTTTGATGCCTCGCAACCGAATTTAGCTGTCGGCTTAGAAGCTAAACCCACATACATCAAACCCAATCAACATGAGCTATCAGCTTTAGTGGGACGCGATATAGATACCATCGAAACTGCCTATGAAGTCGGTCAGGATATACTCAAAACATACGGTACTCAACCGATTATCACATTAGGCGCACAGGGAGCTTTAGCGATTCTCAATCATGCTAGCTATCGTATCCCTGCTTTGGATGTCACTGTAAAAAGTGCGGCTGGGGCAGGTGATGCTGTCTTAGCAGGATTGGCACATGCCATACATCATAAGAATCAGATTGAAGAAGGATTGCATTTAGGGATTGCTCTAGCGACTGCGGTTTGTCTACATCCTGCGACGGCTGCTTATCACGTCCCCGATATGGAAACCTTTCTGCCTCAAGTTGAACTTATTTCCTATCCATAGCGAGGTATACGATGTCCTATCTATTTGAAGTTGCTGTTGATTCACTTGAATCTGCCTTAATTGCTCAATCCGCAGGGGCAAACCGAGTCGAATTATGTGCTGCCCTCAGTATCGGTGGGATTACACCTTCGCATGGTATGGTGAAGCTCGCGCGCCAACAATTGACCGTTCCAATCAATGTGATTATTCGTCCGCGTCAAGGGGATTTTCTGTACTCACAAGCTGAATTTGAGATGATGCGCCACGACATCGAATATGCGAAGTCTTTAAATGTGAATGGTGTGGTTATCGGCATTTTGCGCCCTGATGGATATGTTGATATTGACCGTACCCGTATCTTGATTGAACAAGCCCGTCCATTACAAGTCACATTCCATCGTGCCTTTGATATGACAGCCGACCCATACCGTGCATTAAACGACCTGATTGACTTAGGCGTGGATACTATCCTCACATCAGGTCAACAATCCACTGCCAAGCAAGGCTTAGACTTAATTGTGGAGTTGGTCAAACAAGCAGATGGACGTATCAAAATTATGCCGGGGAGTGGCATTAACCCCACCAATATTAAAACGATTGTGACACACAGTGGCGCAAGTGAATTTCACTTTTCTGGAAAAACAAGCCAGCCCAGCCAAATGACCTATCGCAACCTCAATTTGTCGATGGGTGGGCAAGATGACGCATCCGAATATGACATCACCATCGCCGATGAAGCCACAATCCGCGCAATCATCCACAACGCCCAAATCTAAAACTGCCGTGTATTGAATATTTGTAGGGGCTAGACTTGTCTCGCCCGCCTTCCAAGGTGCAGCGTGACCAAATAGTCACCTTGAATCATATAAATCATGTTACCATATGGTCAGGGTGCATCTTAACAACAGCAAATCCCATCGCCATAAAGTTGCGAAATCCTGTCATATCCTTGCCACAAAGTCGTTAAAATTGTCATAACACCGTCACAAAATTTGGAGAATGGCACAAAAAAGAATCGTCTGTGCCATATGCCATAAACTAGTCAAAATACAACGAAAGCCTTGTAGTGATTAGCATATCGCTTGGCACAAGATACAAAAACAATGGCACAATCGATGCCAATCAATCTTGCTCTGTTGGATTAAACCACTCGTGATAAGGTAATAACTCGCTCAATTTCATCACCTGATGACTGCCCATGATCACCTCTGTATCGCGAATGTTATCAGGATGAATCTGACGCATAAATTCACGGCATCGTCCGCAAGGCGACAACACACATAATCCCTCTTTTTCACCACGCCACACTGCCACAATCTTTTCAATCTTAAATTCCCCAGCCGTGACCATCGCCGCAATCGCACTATGTTCCGCGCAAAACCCAATCCCCGAGCTAATATCCATGCACACTCCGAGGTATACATTCCCTTTATCTGTCACCAATGCCGAGCCGACATCACCCATTAAGAAGTCACCTCGCTTGACAGGATTTAACACCGACTCCGCCTGCTTAATCAAATCTTCATTCGAGATTGTCATATGCCACCTCATGTCTTTCTTCATAATTCAATAATTCATGCACAATAAACATCGCTACCGTCAACACAATCAAAAATAAGCCAATCATCTCAAGGCTGATGTACTCTGCTAAAATCCCTGCTAATGCTGGGAAGAAAGCAATTCCAATGCCAGCCCCCGTGCTTTGGTATCCAATCATATTCGGCGCACGCTCAATCCCAACCCGACGTGGTGTATCGCCCATAATCGTTGGAGCAATCGGTGCCATCGCAAAGCCCATCAACGCCAACCCTGCAAAGCTTAATGTTGGACTAGGGTTCAGCCAAATCAGAGATGCACCCATAATTGCGAATACCATACTCACACGCAAAAATAAATTATGGTCAATTCTGTCAATTACCAAACCCGTGATGAAACGCCCCATTGTAAAGCTCAACCAATATAAGCTAATCCATGTCGCTACCATGCGTGGGTCATAACCTCGCCCATCGACAAATAAGCTATTGGATAATTGCCCTGTGCTGGTTTCAATCCCTGCGGATAGCACCATGATAAGGATACCGAGCCATACAATCAGCATCTTTCCCCCGCCTTCATTTGATGTAGACAGGGGCGTATTTTTGGATTTTTCGCTTCTATCAGATGATGGGAGTGACCAATGTTTTAAGGTGAGTAAAATCAAGCTACCAAATCCAACCGTAACCCCTGCTATCACAACATATCCAGCCCGCCATGATAAGTTTAAATCGAGGACAACAATCGTAATCAAAATGGGTCCCATCGTTGCACCTAAACCGAAACTTGCATGTAGCCAATTCATTCGGCTAGACGCATAATTGGAAGCCACAAATGTATTTAACCCATTGATTAAACCTGAATTGCCCAAGCCGATAATGATGCTTGCAACAACCAATAATGCCCAAGACGGTGTTAACACAAAGCCAATCATACCGAGGAAGGTCAACAGACTGCCACCGAAGAGAACATTACCAACTCCGAATCGCTTAATTAATACGCCACTATAAAAGCTGACAATCAAGCGTGCTATTGCAGGAAAAGCCAATAGAATACCAATTGAACTTAAGGGCAACTCAAACTCATTTTGAATATATAACCAAGCAACATTTAAAGCACCGCCCGAAATCGCAACAGCAATAAATCCCATATAGGCTATAAAGATAAGATATTGTTTTGGATGGCTCACGAAAAATAATGTCCTTAAAATAACATTTTAATTTTATTTTCAATGAAAATCATAAATATCACAATAAGTAATAGCTGAAAACTCACACACTTGCTACAATCAACACCAATGCTATTCTTAAAAAATTAGTGATTGAGAAATATTATGACAACCAAAATTGCTTTAATTGGGTCAGGTGGTATGGCGCGTCATCATCTACCTGTGATGATTGAGCAGGGGGCAGAAATTATTGTCATCTGTGAGCCTTCCTCAAATAATTATGAGCTAGCCGTTGAAAAGCTGGAAGAACTCGGCGCACCTCCTCCACCTAACGAACCCGTTCTCGCTGACTTATTGGATAAGTACGCGAATGAATTGGAAGCTGTCTTCATTGTGACTCCTCATGCGCTTCACTATACACAAGCCAAAATGTGTATGGAAGCAGGGCTAGATGTTTTACTTGAAAAACCAATGGTCATGAATGAGCAAGAGGCTATTAGCTTGATTGATGCGCGTGACAAAACTGGACAGTTATTGGTCGTCGCTTTTCAGGGTGGACTATCCCCACAAATACGCGAAGCTGCGCGACTCATCCAATCAGGTGAACTAGGTGAACTTCTAACTGTCAGTGGGATGGTCTGGCAAGGTTGGAAGAATGCTGTTGCAGGCACATGGCGACAACAACCTGAAATATCGGGGGGTGGTTTCTTATTCGATTCTGGTGCACATATGCTTAATACGGTCTGCACATTAATTGGCGAGGATTTTGCCAATGTTGCTGCATGGACGGACAATCGCGGAACATTGGTAGACATCAATGGTGTTGTGATGGGTCGCTTAAAATCTGGTGCATTGGTCACCATCAATGGCAGTGGTGATACTATTCAAGGTATGGAAACTCAGATTCATGTTACGCTAACGAATGGTGTTATTCATACGGGGCAGTTTGGTGAAAGGCTTTTTGTCCGTCGTGCAGGAGATAAAGATTATATTGAAGCCGATTTACCACCAATGCGTGGTGCATGGGAGCAATTCTTGCAAGTTCGAGCTGGTGAAATCGAAAATCCTTGTCCACCAGAAGTCGGGTTACGGATGGCAAAACTTTGGGATGCGATTGTGGAATCAGCTGGTAACGATGGGCAACCTGTAAATATTGGTAATAACTAATTAATTTAGATTTTATTTAAAGACAACAAGGAGACATAACAATGAAAACAGCAACAGGTAATTTCCCACTTGGGTGGCGTAGACGGAATTTTGATTGGGAAAAAGATTTAGATGGCATGATTGCATGGGCGGTTGATAATCAACTTGAAGTGGTTGACCTCGGGCGCGATGCGGATATGTCTACAAAAGCAGTTGTTGATGCAGGATTACGTGTTGGTACAGCGGACTTAACTGTTTGGGAAGAAATGATTTCGCCTGATGCAGGTAAGCGTAAAGATGCTGTCGCTAAAAATGCTGACTATGTAAAAGCCTGTGTTGCGGCAGGGGCGAATGTGTTTTTTATGTGTATGTTGCCTGAAGATCGCTCACTCTCACGGGCAGAAAACTTCGGATACATGGTTGAAAGCTATAGTGAACTGAGCAAGACATTTGAAGAACAAGGCGCATATCTTGTGATTGAGGGGTGGCCGGGTCCTGGTTCACTTGTATGTACACCTGAAACCTATCGCGCATTTATTGAGCAAGTGGGTTCGGCAAACATGGGTGTAAATTATGATCCATCACATCTAGTTCGTATGGGTATTGATCCTATTCGGTTTTTACGCGAATTTGTTGGGCATGTCTTCCATGTACATGGTAAAGATACCATGATTATTGAGGAAAACTTATATAATTACGGTAATCTTCAAGAGCCTACTTATGGCACACCTTATAAATATGGCAGCATGAACTGGCGGTATACTATTCCTGGGCATGGTGTTTCGGATTGGAAAACGATTCTGAATATCCTTGTTGAAAGTGGGTATGATGGATGTATCAGTATTGAGCTAGAAGACCACTTCTATGATGATACGGAAGAAGACCAAAAACAAGGTGTCTTGCAAGGTGTGAAGTTCCTAGCAGGGTCTTAATTTATTAAATAGAGCAATGACAATGGGGATAGGGTGATTATCTTATCCCTTTTTTATTTTACTCGATTGTAAGCTGGTTGCTCCTGCTGAAAACAAGATTAATCCAGCTCCAATAAAGAAACCAATTGTGACAGTCTCGCCTAAGAACAATATCGATAACATCACACTCAAAAATGGCTCAAAATACATAATGATGATGCTTTGTTGGGCAGTAATTTGCCTCATAGCTAACAAGCGTAACATCGACGCTAAGCCTGTATGAGTCAAACCAAATACAGCTAAAAATACAAATTCTTGTGGCAAATTTTCAATCGTTGGAGCTGGTGTCACTAGGAAATAGATGACTGATATGACAATTAATATTGAGGCAGAAATAATCATCTGGGCAGTCAATACATGGGTTGTATCGTATAAATTCTTTGTCATTTCTTGGGCGACAAACCGCTGTTGAAGATAAAACCATCCGCGAATAATAACAGATGTTGTTACCATACCTAATGCAAGATAACTTAAATCTTCACCTGCTGTAATTCCACCACGCGAAAATATCAAAATTGCACCAAAGCTAGAGAGTGTCCCATAAATCAGATAGGTCTTAGAAAAGCGTTCATTCGTACTCATCGTTGCGAGTAGGGGGGTGATTATACCCGCCAAAGAACGGATAATTGGAATGACAACAGAGCCACCATCCTGAATCGCTATACTATACGAGATGATATAAAGCGAAGATTGTAAGACCTCTAAGAAACCAACCCATAATATTAAACGCAGAAACTTCTGATTTTGAAAAATACGAATCAAGCTCGATTGATGTCCACGCAAAATTATATAGACGCTTAGGGCAATTGCTGTGGAGGTGAAGGTAATGGGGAGTATATAAATACTGGGTAAGCTCACAGACGAAATAATAAGAATCCATGTACCCCATATTGTTGCTGACCCAAACATGTAAAAAATGCCACGGTGTTGAGTTGCTTGAGCTTGAGCCATTTAGACAGTTACCTTGAATATCATTCAAAAAATTATATTAACGATACACTTAAGCTGTAGAAAGATAAAGAGCAGTATTCGCGTTATAATAGAAGCAAGAAAAGTTTCATTTATATATTTAAAGGATAATCGTATGCCAATTGAAAAAATGCAATTTGGACGGACAGGTCATGAAAGTACACGTTTGTTGTTTGGAGCAGCGGCATTTGGTAGTGTAACACAAGATGAAGCTGACCAAACGATGGAATTAATCATAGAACATGGAATTAATCATATTGATACAGCCGCAAGCTATGGTGAATCAGAATTACGTCTTGGTCCTTGGATGGAAACACATCGCGACCAATTCTTCCTTGCGACTAAAACAGGTGAGCGGACTTATGATAAAGCAAAGGCTGAATTTGAACGGTCTCTAAAACGCTTACGGGTTGATAGTGTCGATTTGATTCAACTTCATTACCTTGTCGGTGAAGATGAGTGGGAGGTGGCAATGGGACCTGACGGCGCATTGAAATATCTAGAAGAAGCGCGTGAACAGGGTTTAGTCAAATATATTGGTGTGACAGGGCATGATGTTGCCATTGTTAGAATGCACCAAAAAAGCCTTGAACGTTTTGATTTTGACTCCGTTTTGCTACCTTACAATTATTTGATGATGCAAAATCCAACGTATCGTGCAGGATTTGCCGAAGTGGTTGAGATGTGTAAAGCAAATAACCGCGCTATCCAGACGATCAAATCTATTACACGTCGCCCATATCCGAAAGAACAACGCTCCCATGCCACTTGGTATGAACCCCTTACTGATCAAGCAAGTATTGATAAAGCAGTGCATTGGGTCTTAGGCAATCCTGATGTGTTCTTAAATACGGCAGGGGATATTGGTTTATTACCTAAGGTATTAGATGCAGGTAGCCGTTTTGTTGAGCGCACATCAGATGATGTGATGCAAGCGATGGCCGATGAATGGCACATGGAACCGCTATTTGTTTAAAGTGGATAGGGTTTTCCATTTTTTGCTGTAAAACTGACTAATCAATCGTTATTATATGGGTGGGGTAACTTTTCCTCACCCATCATCAAATAACCATGCTACCCTATATTGATTAGCATCAGATAAATTTGTATAACATGAGATTACATTGCAGACTGTAATGGTTTTCGATATAATTTGTTTTCGTAGATATAAATCTACTTTATTTGTTAATTAAGGAGCAAATACATGACCCAACTTAAACGTGTGGTTGTATTATTGGCTGTATTGGTTTTGGTAATTGGTGCATTTGGTGTTTCCGCACAGGATGAAAAAGTCCTCGTGATTGGTCACGCCGAAAGTACAGATTCACTTGACCCTGCATTCGGTTTTACCCAAACAACAGGTATTATCAATCGTGCGACTTACAGCACACTTGTCACCTTCCCTGACCAAGATGCTAGCGAAATTTTGCCGATGTTGGCAGATAGCTGGGAAATTAGTGAAGATGGCTTGACCTATACCTTTGCATTAAATGAAGCTGCAACATTCTGGAATGGTGATGACATCGATAGTGATGATGTTGTCTTCTCTGTTCAACGTTTACAAAATGCAAATGGTAACCCATCATTCTTGGCTGATAACGTCGCAAGCGTTGTTGCTATTGATGAAAACACAGTCGAATTTACATTAACTGATGCACGTCCATCTTTCCTTGCCGAATTAACCAATTATGCGTTTAGTGTCACACATGCTGACCTTATTCGTGAAAATGGTGGTACAGATGCTGATGATGCAGCGGAAGTTGATGCCGCAGAAGACTTCTTGAATAGTGTTTCTGGTGGTTCAGGTCCATATATTCTCGAATCATGGGAACCACAAGTTGAAACTGTTTTGACTCGTAACCCAGCTTATTGGGGCGAACAACCTTACTTTGACCGTGTGATTATCATCAATATCCCTGAAGCAGCAACCCAAAAAGTTGCTTTGGAAAGTGGTGACATTGACATCGCCCTTGATATGAGTGCTGACCAAATGGCGAGCTTGATGGATAATGAAGCAATTGGTGTTTTCAGTGGTCCAAGTACATACACTCACTTCCTCTTGATGAACCAAGATGAAGAAGTTGGTGGTCCATTTAGTGACCCAACAGTTCAATTAGCAGTACGCTATGCTTTGGATTACGAAGGCTTCAAAACATTGTGGGGTGGTGTAACACCGGGTACAAACTTGACTGTTGGTCTACAAGGATCATTCGGTGAAGATATGGCGTTCTCCCGTGATGTTGATCGCGCTATCGAATTACTAGCTGAAGCTGGTTATCCTGATGGACTCGATGTGACATTACAATACCCTGACTTCTCATGGCAAGGTGTTAACATGAATACCAATGCACAGAAGCTTCAATCTGATCTTGCAGAAGCTGGTATTAACGTAACACTCGAACCCGGTGAACTTCAAGTTTCACTTGAACAATATCGTAATGGTGACCAAGGCTTTGCTTATTGGTTCTGGGGTCCAGATATTCTTGACCCACTAGATTTCTTGAGCTTCTTACCCGGTGGTAAAGTTGCAAAAGAACGTACCAACTGGTTTATCGAAGATGTTGATGCTGAAATTGCTGATTTGATTAGTGCAGCTAACAATGAAAGCAATACAGAAGCACGTTTGGAAATCTTCACAGCATTGCAAGAATTCCAACAACAAAACGGTCCATATGCACCATTCAATGTGCCTGACCTCCAAACAGCATATCTTGCTGATATTGAAGGTTATGTCTTCCATCCAGCATGGACATTGGATGTCTCTATCTTGAGCCGTGCTGAATAAAATTCACGGTTAGACTAAGTAATTAATACGGATATAGAGGTGGGCATTTGCTTACCTCTATATTTTTTGACACCATAATTCGTATATTTAGTTGGTTAATGGTACACTACAAATCGTCAGTTTGTTTCAGCGTATAATTTGTTGGTATATATGAATTTTCTAAGTTATTTAATTCGTCGCGCTCTATTTGTAATTCCATTGTTATTAGGAATCACGGTTGTTTCTTTTCTAATTGCTAATGCTGTTCCTGCTGACCCAATTAATGCGAACTTACCCACAAACGCTCTGAACAATGAAGAGATGGTTGAAGCCTTCCGCAAAAAGTGGGGGCTAGATAAACCGCTTCATGAGCAATATTTCACATACCTTGGTAACTTATTACAAGGTGATATGGGTGTATCGATTAAAACTCGTAATCCAATTACCGAAGACATTGCACGATTTTTACCTGCGACAATTGAACTAGCGACCTTAGGTATTGTATTTGGTACAACCTTGGGTGTGAGCTTAGGGCTTATATCTGCGGTCTGGAAAGATACAATTTTTGATTATATTGCTAGGGTTGTTGCGCTGATTGGTGTGAGTTTTCCTGTATTTTTGTTGGCATTAGTTGGTTTGACAGTTGTCTATGCTCAGTGGGGTTTGGTCGCTGGCCCTGGACGATTAGATGTTATTTTACGTGATCCTCCCACTGTAACTGGGTTGTTTACGATTGATGCCCTACTTGCTGGACAGATGGATATATTCTGGAATGCTCTATCCCATTTAGTTTTGCCAGCAATGACACTTGCCTTATATATTAGCGGTATTATTTCACGGATTACACGCTCTTCTTTGCTCGAAGTTTTGAGTATGGATTATATGCGTACAGCACGAGCAAAAGGCTTTCGTGAACGGTATGTGATTAACAAGCATGGTTTACGCAATGCTTTGATACCTGTGGTTACAGTCATCGGTATATCATATGGTAATTTATTAGTCGGCTCAATTTTGATTGAATCCATTTTTGCCTATCCTGGGATTGGTCGCTATATGTTCCGTGCATCTACATCGCAAGATTTCCCAGCGATTA
>CAYGTY010000169.1:3657-13351 GCA_964352825.1 uncultured Anaerolineaceae bacterium | reverse complement strand
CACAGTGAAAAAGTTTATCCCACAATTAGATTATGCTCACGCAGCGGCAAATTTGGGCGCAGTCGAAACCATCATCGGACCACCCGCTACAACCAGCCATGTTGAGGTCACATCCGAACAACGCGCTAAAATGGGAATTCCTGAAGGGCTTATTCGCTATTCAGTCGGGATTGAAGACACTGACGATTTATTAGCGGATTTAGGCGATGCCTTAGACGCTATTGACTAAATCAAGAGTCGCGTATACTGAACATATAATCTGAGTTTAATTGAGGAGCGGATTGCATGACAGATGATAACACCCCACAAATCGAAGCCGAATCCGACACACAAGCGGTTCAACCATCATCGACAACAGTCGTAAATAAACGCTGGGGATGCGCGCAATCGTTTGCCATATTAGTAGTTGCTATCATAGCCATTGGATCAATTTGTGCTGCCAGTATTTTCTTTATGGGGCAATCTGGAATCTCTAGCATTGTGGGGAGTGTTGCGTCTATCTTTCAGTCTCAGCCAAGTTCTGCCGAAATTGTGACAGGACGTACCCTCATTAATAGTATTCAACCACTGGGACAACTGGTGACAATTAGCACCGAACTGGCGCAAGCCGATATTTTAGTGGAAGTCGATTCTGGGACATTAAATTTATGCGGACATAGTGCCAATCATGTCGCAGAGGGAGTTATCGAAGCAGGTGTTGATTTCACACTGATTACACCGCAGAACATCAGCTATACCGAAGCCTCAGATACCTATAAAATCACTGTCCCCTATCCGCGGATTACCAGTTGTCGCATTGAATATATCCGCCAATATGACACACAAAGTAACCTCGGCTGTTCGCCCAATTGGGATAATGTGCGCGTACTAGCCCAAGCAGTTGCAATGGATAAATTTGTTGAAGATGCACTCGGCAAAGGCGTGTTAGAACGAGCAGAACGTGAGAACACCTTGTTGATGCAATCCTTTGTTGGTGCTTTGACCTCCGCCAATGTCGAGATTGTTTATGTCAGTCAAGAAACCGCACCTGATTATCTGCCGAGTTCTTGCCAACCCAGCTTACCCAATGGCTGGCGATACGATAACCAACTCAATAAATGGGTTCAGCAGTCGTGATTTAATGATCAACAATTTCATGCACGCCATTCATCAAAAGTGTCATCAATGGGTCGATATAATCTCTTGGTGACACAGTATTGTTGTGACCCCGTGCATACTGTAATACGGATGCCAAGATAGAGGCACTTGTCGTTGTTGCGATGAGTTCAGGTGATGTATTTGTCGGTATCTGGAGCGGGTCATGATACTCTAACCAACCCAATATCACAGCATAGAGATGTTGTTGAATTTGCTTCTCGAAAGGTAAGTCATCTTGCCGCTTGGATGGCGCACAGTGCCCGATAAATTCTTGAAAGAAAGTCAATGTTGCCAATGAAAGCGCATACAGATTGTCATAGGTTAGATGGTCTGCACTTGGCATTTCTTTTTCAAGGTGGTCTTGAAAATGTGACCGAATCGCATGGTCAAACAACTCATATTTATCGGCAAAGTGAGCATAAAAAGTCGCCCGATTAATCATTGCTCGGTCAGTAATATCTTGTACCGTCATTTGCTGGAACTCTTTTTCTTGCATCAGCTCAAAAAAAGCTTGGCGTAACATCTGCCGTGTCCGCAAAATACGTTTATCCACATTGGTATCTTCAATTTTAAACAACAAAAACCTCCATTTGTCGCTTAACCAACAGATTCGATTTTATGTTGGTTGCCTACGTCTATATCTTTATCTATAGTTTAACCAACATATGTCGTTTAAGCAACAAGCGTTATTTAAAAGGAGAAAACACAATGGATATGAACATCATTTTATGGATTGCACAAGCATTATTGGCATTCGCATTCTTCGGTGCAGGCATAATGAAAGTTACACAACCGCGTGAAAAACTGATGGAGCGGATGAAGTATGTTGAAGACTTTTCTGATAATATCATCAAAATCATTGGGGCATTAGAGGTTGCGGCTGCGATTGGGCTAATCCTACCTTTAGCATTAGGTATCCTTCCCATTCTGACACCATTAGCGGGTGCCGGGCTAGTCTTAACCATGATTGGCGCAATTATCACTCATCTACGCCGTAGCGAAATCCCCATGATTGTACCGAATATCGTCTTGGGCTTGATCGCCTTATTCGTCGTTTATGGACGTTTTGTACTTGTCCCTGTAACAGGATAATCATATCTTGGAATAACGCTATCCATATCACCGTCTTTATAAGACCCTATCCAAAAAATGTGTATATAGAGAATAATTGATATACCATTTTGTAGATAGATACTCAGATGATTGTGGAGACATAAGGATGCGGATAGCGATATTATCAGATATTCACGGCAACTCAGTTGGACTAGATGCTGTCTTAGCGGATATTAAACATAGAGGCGGTGTCGATGCTTATTGGGTATTAGGCGATTTATGTGCGATTGGGTTTGATCCGATTGGTGTATTAGAGCGTCTAAGCCAACTACCAAATCTGACCTGTATCAAAGGTAATGCCGACCGCTATGTAAGCTCCCACGATTTACCCCCACCAACCGTTGAAGATGCTACAAAAAAACCTAATTTGATTCCCGTCTTGATGGAAGTAGCCAGTAACTTTCATTGGACACGCGGGGCATTAGATGCGACGGGTTGGACAAGCTGGTTACGTGATTTACCGTTTGACTATCACACCCAATTGCCTGATGGAACGGCTGTTTATCTAGTTCACTCGCAACCGAATACCGATGAGGACAAAGGGCTAAATCCTGCGCGGACTGATGCAGAACTTGCTGAGATTCTTGGGGATGTTGATGCAGGTTTGGTTTGTGTTGGACATTTCCATATGCCGATACGACGCTATTGGAACAATATGCAGATTATGAATCCGGGAAGTGTCAGCAATACCTTTCATCAAGATCATCATGCTTATTATGTCATCCTCGAAGCGGACAGTCAGGGATTTGACTTGACATACTATGCCATTAAGTATGACTTTGAGCAGGCGCAAAAGATGGTACGCGCAACGCTTAACATGGGGAACGATTATAATATTTATGTTTTATCAGGGCAGATAATTCCCAGTTGGAAGAAAATTTGGGACGGCAAATCACACTTTCCACCAATCGTGACAGTATCGTAAAAATTAATTTTCAGACAGAATCGTAAAGAATATAGTAACTTTTACGATATTCTGGGATTATAATAAATTGTATATTTATTTTAAGGAAACCCCAGAATGCTGAAAAATTTAGTAGCCAAGCTATTTACGATCATTGATGTTCCTCTATATGCTCTGTGGCGTTCTGGCGGATGGGCGCAAGATAATGATTTACCTGATTGTGATAAATTTATGTTGGCAATGGGATACCATACGAGCTTCCGTGATTATTTCCACAGCATCCCCGTTGCGATACACGAGCGTCGTCGCCCTCGGATTATGATGAAGCGCGAATTATTGAGAAATCCGATTTATGGAATCTTCTTGCGGATAGGCGGTGGCTTTGGAGTCGACCGCAGTAAGTCACGCAATATGGTAGAGTCGATTGTGAATGACATCAACAAAGAAGATCGTCTGCTCATGATTATCGCACCAGAAGGCACACGCGAAAAAACCGACGATTGGAAAACAGGATTTTATCATATTGCTGTCGGTGCAAAACTTCCGCTTGTGTTGGTATATGTCGATTATAAGCGCAAACGGGTTGGCTTTAGTGAGGTCTATCAACCAACAGGTGATTTAATCAAAGACTTCCAATGGATGTCAGACTTTTTTGCAGAGAATGGTTCAGCCCGTCATCCTGACCAATTTTCGCTACCGAATATGGATAAATTGCGAGACCGTGCAGCTAAAAAAATGGTTCAAACCCCTGAACAGCAGAATGGAAATAAAGCATATGCCATACCTTAAGGGTGACATTGCTCACACTACATTAAAATTTGAATTGTATTTATTGCTAAAATTGGCAAGATCTCGTAACATCTATGCACATTGTGTGTTTTAGTATATGTAAGTGTATTGGTATATAAAGTCTATATCCTGCGACAGGTAGGTAAAAGTAATGATTACAGCAGATAATGCAACACAAATCCTTCTAATTATCCTCATCAGTTACCTGATTGGTTCGATTCCGACAGCATACCTCATTGCAAGAATGAAGCGTGTCAATATTTTCGAGGTCGGCAGTGGGAATATGGGCGGGACAAATGTAGCACGCGCTGTAGGTAAAGGTGCAGCAATCGTCACAATTTTAGTTGACTCTGGTAAAGGTATTTTTGCTGTTTGGTTAGCACGCGATGTGATTTTGACTGAGCAAATTGGTATTGCAACAGCAGTTGCAGCAACCGTCGTTGTTATCGGGCATAACTGGTCACTCTTCGCGACCTTGTTCAGCATGTCATTTGTCGAAGGGCGTTTAAAGTTGATTATTCGTGGCGGTAAAGGTGCAGCAACCGCTTTTGGCGCAATGATGATGATTCAACCCTTCCAAAGTTTAGTGGCGGCAGGGATTGCTATCTATATCATCTCCCGTACCAAATATGTTTCTTTGGGTGTCTTAATTGGCTTTGCAGTAGCGATTGTATGGCTTGTTGTCTTGGTTGGAACACAAGAACAATATCCAATTATCCTACTCTATGCAGGAACATTATCCTTGATGCTAGCTTTGCGCTTCCGTGAAAATATCCAACGCCTGATGTCAGGTACAGAACGGCGTGTTGGCGATACAGTCTCATAATTTCTGACTATTCAAGTCAAATTGGATTGTGTGTAGGGCGAGGGTTTGCAAATCCTCCCCTACGAGTGATTTCCCCTTTATTCTCTGAACTCGATAGACTCAAGCAAAATTAGCTCTTCCCCTGTGTCGCTCAGCACATTCACCAGCTTTTCACCATCATGATAATAAATCTGCACAGCAAGTTGATAATTCCCATCAGGCAGAGAATCTAAATCATTGGATAAAATCAATTCATGTGGAGAATAGATAATTTCTCCTTCGCTCCATGTGGTTGTCGGGCGTTGGTTGAGTTGGGGTTGGCTATCAAATTGTCCGATCAATACACCATCCGCATTGAGCAATTTCGCCGAAATCGTATAATCGCGCTCTAGTAAACTATCATGTGTCCACAAAGTATCTAAACGCAAATCATCCCTATCAAAGTCTGCTGATAATAAGGTCATACCATTTTCAAAAGTAACAATCGGCTGATTATTCTCATGACGGTCAAAGCGAAAAATTGACATATTAATATCGCCTGATACGCCACCATCATGAACATAGACAAATTCTGCACTTTGCTCAAAACCAAGATTGTCTAGCCAACCCCGCGCAGAGGTGTCATTAGACCAATACATCAGCCAGACCGTATCATAACCACTCAGTAAATTTGGCAACCATTGATGATAATCGTCAGGATAAAAGTCACGCTGAACTTTGAGAGATTCGTAGCGCACAGCATCATCAAGGAGACGACCTTCAGGCATTTGGCGTGTGAGATAATATTGCATCTGATAATCCCCACCCGAGATGTCGGTTAACACCAAATCATCTTCATCGACATAACGTGCGGTTAACTCTGCGACAGTCCGCCAATCTGGCTTGACGCGATAAAAATCAGTTTGAACCACGCCATAAACCAGCAAGATGAGAATCAATAGTGACCGTATCGGTTGTTGGATATTGGCTAATCCGAAGGCAACCAGTAAAGCGATAACAGGTGTCCATTGCGTCAGTCGGCGTGGTTGTAAAAAGGGCAAAAACTCATTGACGATGATGGTCAATAGAATCGGCACAATCAACCATAAGACAAGTAATACAGTCACCTGATGGACTTTAATTTTGAAGGATTCGCGATTGTGATAAAGTATTGTGACACAGCCCAGAAGCAATAGCCCAATGACGAGTGTCCACTGTTCTGTAAAATACTTCACTTGAATATCACGAATAACGGCGCTTGAGAGTGGGACAGACCAATTTGCGCCATCGTTCCCTAGTTGACGTGACCCAACAATAAGTAACCATGGGGCAAGCAATAAGGCACTGGCAATTAATCCTGCAAGAGCTTGCAAACGAATTTTTCTACGTAAGATAAATAGCGCATAAAGCCCCTGTGTAATCCCAATAAACGCTGTGATGTAATGGGTATAGACCATCAATGTGGTAAACATCACCCAAATGCCATAATCCTGTCGTTGATGGTTGCGTGACCACCTCAGGAAAAATAACATACTGCATGACACCAACAACACCAACCACGTATAATGACGGGCTTCTCCTGCAAGGAAATTTTCGGCATCGGCTAAGGCTAACATCAGTACAGCCAATATAGGTATATTAGAATCGAGTGGCTGGCGTTGTCGGATGACCTCTTTTGCCAATTGGTATATCACAGCTAAGCTCAACATGGATGGCAAAACTGATAACCAACGCAGAGCTAATTCACTTTGTCCAGCGAGTTCTGACCAGAGGCGCAATGTCACAAAATAGAGTGGCGGATGGGTATCACGGGCAAGGGTTTCGACCAGACTAGGAAAGTGAGCATGATAGAAGGCATACCCCTCATCCACCCACAGGCTTTGTTCGTTAATATGATAGATACGCCCAAACGCACCCAAAAGTAAAATGAGCGTAATCACTGCCCAACGCTGTGCTGTCATAAACAAATCCACTACCGTCTGATAATGTCATCAGTTTAACCCTCAAGCGACCCTGAGAACAGGTCAAAACATCCAACTCTATACAACAAGAAAAAGCAGTCGTATAATGCGTTCACTCGTATTGGGACTGGTTTGCAGTCCCTTTTTTATGTTATGGAGAAACAGATATACAATGAGTAAATTGAGCTTACAAGACAACTATGTTGGTGCAATTGCCTACAAACTAACGGTTGATGGCAAAGTCGAAGAAATTATCACCCCAGAAGATGCAGTGGAATATTTGCATGGTGCAGAGAACCTCATCCCTGGATTAGAACAAGCCCTCGAAGGCAAAGTCGAAGGGGATAGTTTTGCAATTGATATTGCGCCTGACATGGGTTACGGCGAATACGATGCAGAAGATGTTGATTCAGTACCCCTTGATGAATTTGGTCAAGATATCGATGACTTTGAAGTTGGTGAAGAAATCGAATTGTGGAATGACGAAGACGAAGAACTCTTTGAAGCCGTTATCCTTGAAATCAACGATACACACATCAAACTTGACTTCAATCACCCATTGGCTGGCAAAACCCTTCACTACGAATTGCAAGTTATCGAAGTTCGTCACGCCACCCAAGAAGAAATTGATATGGGCGTTCCCCAAAGTATCATGGATGAAATGCTCGAAGCCCTCGATGAAGAAGGCTCTGACGACGAATTTTATTCCATGAATAATAACGGTCACTAAAACACTCAACCTCTCCCTAAATCCCTCTCCGATTCATCAAAGAGGGACTTTACTCGCTTCCCCAATGATTTGGGGAAGGAGTTGGGGATGGTGTGAGACTGTTTGTCATTCCCACTAAATTATGACGACATCGCCACAAAGTTAATCGCCAAATCTACATCATCGGTCACATTTGCAACCGATGGTACATCAGGAATCACCAAGCCAAAATCTGCATATAAAACATTGCTGGTCGCTGTTCCACTGATTTGTGTAGCGCTATCCACTGTGACAGACGCATTAAAGGTGACTTCTTGAGTAACACCTGTAATTGTCAAGTTGCCTGTGATGTCGAATGTGAGTGTCTCGCCTACACTGACGGATTCTGCTGAGAAGTTACTTAAAGCGGTGGGTTCAAACAAGATAAACTCATAAGCATCTTCTGCTGATTTTAGAATACGGCTACGAATCGCACGATTACGGAAGTCACTATCGGTTGCGATTGTACGAACATTGACTGCAATTGTGCCAACACTCGATTGCGTCGGGTCATCTAGGTTGACGCTGATTGTTCCACCAACGTCTTGAGTTGTGCCGACAACAGTTACACGCTCACCACGCAAATCCTCTTCTAATGTAAATGTTGCAGATGATTGTTCGGTGACAATGGCGAAGTCTATAGCCTCGCTTGTTTCGGTCATTTCATCAGATGTTGTATCTGCATTATCAGCGTCTTCCGTATCAACCACTTGTTCGTCTGTCGCTGTTTCATCAGTTTCGGCTTCTTCTTCTGTTGGTTCTGCATTTACTGCTTGTGATTCTGCATCGCTATTATTACCTTCAGCTTCGGCGATGGCTTCTTGGACACTACGACTGGCTTGTCCATCACCACCTGTTACAAAGATAAATCCACCAACACCAACGCCTGCACCTGCTACAAATGCAATAATGACTAAAACAGCTACAACGCCATAAGATAATCCACTACTTGATTTGTTTGTCATACTTCCCCTCATCTATTAATCAATACCCTAGCAAGATACATGACATCAATGAGTGAAATCTAAAGAAAGTGTAAACAGAATGTAAAGTCGGTCTATGTATCCCCCCAATCATTGGGGCATTAATGCGCGTTAAACAGTGATACAGTACAATTATGATTATAATTAATCATGTGAATTTAAAAATCAGAAGGATGTTCTGCGTATGTTTTCACGAGGAACAATAGTATTGGTCTTATTTGTGCTTGTGATTGGTGGAATTATTGGTGTGAGCCAATTTTTGAATGATCAACCACCACTCGAAATTAGCATTGCTGTTAGCCCAATGGCAGAAGATTGGATGAAAGCCGTTGTTGCTGACTTCAATGAAAGTGACACGATGATAAATGGAACAACCCGTGTCCAAGTCGTCCTCACAACAGTTGCTGATAATGCCGTTTGGCAAGAAAATGTCGGCTGGTCAAAAACCAGTCACCCTGACGCATGGATGCCCGCAACATCGGCTAGTGTAAACTATCTAGCGAGTAATATCCCCTATCGTATCGTCGCCAATTCGACGGCACGGACTCCCTTAATGTGGGGTGGGTTTGAAAGTCGGGTTTCGATTTTAGCGCCTGATGGCACACTCGATTGGGATGATGTTTCGCAGGCGATGCAAAGCAATGATGGCAATTGGTCAGAACTCGGTGGAGAGCGCAGTTGGGGTTTCCTCAAATTGGCATACCCACGTCCGAATAATGATATTGCAGGTTTAGCGGTTCTATTTTCTGGGGCAGGTGAATTTACACAATCCACAACACTCAACCGTAGCGCATTGGTCGCAAATGATTTCAATGAATGGATGGGGTCGATTGTGGGTGCTGTCCCCAACTTCCAGACTTTGGGCAATGACCCTGCTGGTGCGATGGCATCACGTGGGACATCGGTTGCTGAGATTGCGCTATTACCTGAGACACTATGGCTCGATAATCTCGATGGTTTGACAGGCAGTGATTCGATCGTCTTGAGTTACCCTGCAACCAACTATATTTTCGATTTCCCGATTGCAATGTGGGATGATAGTGCTACACCTGAAGAAACAAAACTGGCTGTAAACGCCTTTGCTGATTATGTATCAGGTGCAGGTCAAGGTAATGTCGCAGACTTCGGCTTACGTCCAGCCAATGGTGAGCCTGATGAAACAACAAGTATATTCGCGGACGCTGTCTCCTTTGGGGTTTTGCTAGAACCCGACTATGGGCAGATTGTGACCGCACCCGACAAAAATACGTCTGAGACTTTATTGGAGCGGTTTGG
>CAYGTY010000169.1:0-3557 GCA_964352825.1 uncultured Anaerolineaceae bacterium | reverse complement strand
AGATTGTGACCGCACCCGACAAAAATACGTCTGAGACTTTATTGGAGCGGTTTGGATAAACGATGCCACATTATATCTATCTCAACCATACAAGCGATGACTACGACGCGAATCGTAAGGGCATGATGTCAGAGAAGCAGTTACAACAGCTTCATGCCACCTTGTTTGAGAATACACTAAAACAACGCAAAGTATTCTTTCTCATTGGGGTTGGGATTTGTGTGACACTGTTATTGATAGGCTCAACAATCTTGGCTCTGGCACTGGTCTTGTTTTTAATCCAAGCCTCTTTGATGTATCCCTATCTGATTCGCTATCGCTTGGATAAATTACAGACCCTTATGCCAGAACATATTGAGGGCAAGATACGCTTGATGAATCAAGAGGTTAGAACCAGTAACGACCCCCTCTTTATTCAATTGCGCCATCATGAGATTGATTTAAACTTTGATGTATCGGCAGACAAGTTGAATAACTTTAACGAAACCGATACTTACCGCTTTTATTATACGGAATCACCCCATTTTATTCTGTCAGCGCAAGCCGTTGACACTTTATCGGAAACGAATTATGAAAGGGAAACTTATGAAACGCTTTAGTATTTGGATGTTGATGGCACTCCTTGCTGTCATATTGGTAGCTTGTGATAGTGGCGGAGATTCCACAACAGAAACCATTGATACCCAACCCCAGTCCGCGATTCCAGCAGGCGCAGTGGTCGTTGATATTATCTATGCCCCTGAATCTGACCAATATATGCCGAAGATTATCGAAGACTTTAACACGGCATACCGCAACGGAAACGACCCCTTCACTGGCGAAGCATTAGCAGACGGTGCACCTGTGATTTATGTTCAAGGTGAACCGGGGTCATCAGGAACGATGATGCAAGCAATTGTGAACGCGGTGACTGCTCCGGGGAATGCGAATGTCGCACAACCGACCATCTTCCAACCGAGTGTTAGCCATTGGTTATCCTTGGCAAACTTCTTAAGTCGTGAAGATATTTTTGACCTCAACGATATTCAGCCCACCGCCAATGCCCCTGTTGTGATGGCAATTTGGGAAAGTCGATTAAAAGCGATTCAAGATACCGTCGGGTATGAAGATATTGGTTGGGAAGAAATCTTACAGGTACTCAATAGTGAAAACGGTTGGCAAGATTTTGGTATCGCAGGTGGACGACGTACCGTCTACTACGGGCATACCGACCCCTTTGTTAGCTCAACAGCCCTATCGACGCTGATTGCAGAATATTATGCCAGTGCGCGTGATAATGGCTTTACAGGTCGCCGTTTGACAGTTGATGAAATCCGTGATGAAGATGTGCGTGATGGTGTGCGTCAAATCGAAAGTTTGATTCGTCACTATTCTAGCCGTACAACCGAATTTAAGAATTACATCGCACAAGGACCGAGCTATCTGGACTTTGTTGCGCTCGAAGAAAATGACTTGATTGCCATTAATCGCGGTCAAACCGATACCGAACCCCCAGAAAAATTGGTGGCACTCTATCCAAAAGAGGGAACCTTCTGGCATGAGCATCCATTCGGGATTGTCAATGCAGATTGGGTGAGCGAAGAACAAAAATCAGCCGCGCGTGTATTCACAGATTATATGCTGACCGTCGAAAATCAAGAATATATCATGAGCTTCGGCTTCCGCCCTGTGAACCCTGATGTTGAACTCGGTTTCCCATTTGAAGCACAATATGGTGTGACAGCACAAGGTCCTTCGACAGTATTAGATGTACCCGAACCGAGTGTGATTGCCGCCATTCAAGAAAGCTGGGCATTTGTTAAGAAACAAGCCGATGTTCTACTCTTGATTGATGTATCGGGGTCGATGGCAGAAGATAATAAGCTGGAAGAAGCCAAAGAAGCGGCATTATTCTTCCTCGATAATATGGAAATCACCAATCGGGTTGGCTTGGCAATCTTCTCGGATGATGTTGAAGTTCGCATCCCCTTGGATATTCTGGAGACCAACAAAGATTTATTGCAGGGTCATATCAGAAATCTGAAACCAGAAGGTGGAACGGCACTCTATGATGGTGTCATCAATGTGGTAAATGTGATGAATACCATCGAAGAAGAAGATCGTATCCGCGCTGTGATTGTCTTGAGTGATGGTGAAGATACCGCATCGGTTAGCCCACTAGATGGCGCGATTCAGTCGATTGAAGCCAGTTATGATTCGATTAATCCTGTGATTGTGATTCCTGTTGCTTATGGTGCAAATGCAGATATTCGCAGCCTTGACCGTATCGCAACTGCCAGTAACACAACCCGTCAATCAGGTGACCCACAAAGTATCCAGAAAGTTCTCGAAATCTTGAGTAGCTTCTTCTAGGTCATATGTTGCTAATGGGGTGGACATGTTTCTGCCCCATTCTATCACCCCACCGAAGCTGTTGCCTGCTATGAAAGCTGGGGAGCTAGGGTGGGGTAGGCACTTGCATTGGGCAAGGAATTATATTCTAATTAGTTTTGAACCTGTAGACCTCCAAGGGATTGAACGATATTCCCATTGTTTCCTGCGTCTAATCGGAAATCATTTATAGTAGCCCAATTTGCCGAAATTTTTGTTCTTGCTTCAGAGTCAAAATAGATATTTACATAGATATTTGAATTTATGGGGGAAATCTCATCGGAATCGTTAATATTCTCTTCGATTGCGTCAATTATTATTGTTACATCGTTCTCAATTTGACCATTATCAGATTCAATATCTGTCCAGACTTCTATATCTGTAAAAACTGGTTGAAAAATCGAACATGTTTCTTCGACTCCCCATACTCCTGATGTAGTGATTTCAACAAATATGTCTTTGTCAGGTAGCAGAATAGAGTTTGATATTTTTTCCGCCAAATCCCTTTGAACAAAAAAATCTGCAACTGGAACACAATCAGATGGAATAGAAGGAGTAGCAGTTATTCTACGGATTGCTTCGTTATATATAATCTCTGCATAGAATGGTGTTGAAGATAAAGCTAAAGTAGGATTTTCAGTAAATACAGCCAAAGCCGTCTTCTCATATTGTAGTGTGGATTCTAAATTAGGTATTGCAGATGACAGGGATTGAGTTGGTGTTCCATCTTGGAAAGTAGATACGATGTAAGCAAAAACCAAAAGGAAAGCTACTATAATCATCGTGACAGTTATTTTAATTTTTTGATTCAATGTTATTCCCCTTATCGATGTAATTCATTATAACCTCGAAAAAATCTATGTGTGTTCATAGTAGCCGTAAGTCGTTCTATCTAACTTTATCATAAGTATAATTAATAATTGCATCTCACATATTCACCGTTATGAAGCCTGTTGTATAACCCACATTAGCATAGGAACTCAAGCGAAGCCTCACAATTGGCGCAATCTCCTGTTAATCGTTAGTATCTGTCTATTGGTGATGGCTTCTGTGCCATGTGGTGACGGATGTTTCGTAACGCACCTGATGCTAACCACAGTAGAAATGGCACATTAACATAGTTGCAATGATTAGGAGACAGGACATGTTTCACGTATTAGGCTCACTTATTGTGTTGGTTTTCACAA
>CAYGTY010000168.1:0-13563 GCA_964352825.1 uncultured Anaerolineaceae bacterium | reverse complement strand
GCCCAAGATACGATCAAAGGAACTCGAACCAGTCCCTCATAAAATCGACAGCCTTTTGCGACTAATCCATGATCCCCAAGCATTTCACCATGATCGCTCATGAAAATGATGATCGTGTTCTCAAGTTGACCTGTTTGCACCAAACTATCAAGCATACGCCCAACATTGTCATCAATCAATTCAATCATGGCATAATAGGCAGCTTGAATCCATTTGGCATTAAAATCTTCGGGTCGGCGACTGGTTGTCTGGAAGTCAATCGCACTTAACTTTGCCTGTGCTTCTAGATCACTTTCAAGAAACTTAGGACCCGACATCGATTCTATATCGAAGCGATCAAGATACGATTGGGGTGGGTCAAAGGGACCGTGCGGGTCAAATATATTGACACTCATCAGCCACGGTTTGCCTTCGTGGTCGGCTTCCATAAAATCAATCGCCCTATCCGTACACCATGTGGTTTGATGTAACTCAGGGAGAATATTTTCAGAATGTTCGAGCATCTTGCCGAGGTTATGCCCCTGCTCGTGCAACCAGTCAGCATAAGCATGTCCCGATTCCCATATATCATGCGGTCCATGACTCCAATGAAAGAGTCGATACCCATCATGTTTGGGACGTGGTTCAATCCGACCTTGTGCGCCAGCAAGGTGTAATTTCCCCGATAGCGCACAATCATAGCCTGCATCAGCTAATAGTGCTGTTACAAGTGGTGCAGCTTCCGCCCAACGATCATTCCCGTTACTACATCCATGCACACTACTTGGATACATCCCTGTCAAAAAACTAGCACGGCTAGGTGTACATATCGGACTCTGACAAAAAGTACGATCAAAGGCGACACCATTTGCTACCAGTTTGTCAATGTTAGGGGTATGTACTTGTGGGTTATTTAATGAACCTATAGTGTCATAGCGTTGTTGGTCAGTACAAATCCAAAGAATATTCGGTTGCATCAGCCAATATCCTCTAAATCGATATATGCGCCGACGAGATGGGCGGTATCTGGTACATCCCCTGCATTACTATAATCGACAAAATAAATACTGCCGTCCTCACGCTGTACCCATGATGAATAGCCGTGGTCGGGCCAAGGTTGTTGGGCTGGATGATTTCCATGAATCTGTATCATACGATCACGTTGATATTGATCTGGATAGTCACCCGATGACGCTTCCCATGACCAACTAAAATCGTCTAAGGTTGGATTTCCTAAAGTGTATGATACGCGTCGCCAATAACTACGCCCACTATCATTGATTTGTCCGAACTGCGTCCGTCGCATCGGGTCACCACCATGAAAATCGTTAGCTGGATACTCTTCCCGAAAGACACATTTATGTAAAACCGTTTCATCATCAAGCTTAACTTGTAGCCAACCCCGTCGATGAGTCAATCGAATCGTATGAAATTGGGTCATATCCACTTTATGATAGTTGTATCCGCGCCCCCGACGGATGGCTATGTGGTCAGGTGCGATTTCTAATAATTGCCATAAGCGTGAAATCGACATAAAAGCAACAGAGGCATTCCCAGCCGAAGCTTCGACCCGCACCTCAGCTTCAAAATCAACATCACTGAAGGGTGATTCTGGCGGGAGTAGGCTATAACGACATTCATGTTCAGGACGATTGTGGATCAGCAAGGCATCGGTTGTCAGTTCGGCGGAGTATTTACGGCGAGGTCCTCCAATTGCATAGGTGCCAGCTTCTTCTTCAAGCTTACCAACCCACCCATATGTACCAAGTCCTCCATTCACATGTCGTCCAGTCACAAATACACGTCCGTCCTCAAGCTGTTTGGCATAAGGTCGATGAATGGCAAAAGGCATCATCTGAGGCTCTGTCCATGTATAACCGTTATCATCGGAAAAGGCAACAAATGAAGGAATACCAGCGGAATGATTTTCGCGCAAGACACAAGCTAAACGCTTGCCACCATCCAAAATCACAACACCACCTTCGCAGAAACGATGATAACCGTTATAAGCGATTGTGCCACGTTCTTTCCATGTTTTGCCACCATCATCAGAACTCCATAACACCTCAGCAAATTCTTGACCCTCACCCCGCATAAGATGAGTCGCAACACCTAATGTTCCATCAGGTAAATTGATAATACGGTCAGGCTCAAAACCCCGTATATCATTTGTTTGAGCATCCGTCCATGTGTCACCGTTGTCTTCGCTCCAATACAGCCAGTTACCGGGAGCTTGATCTTCGTGAAAATGTCCATCATCATTGTGATCAATAATTACTACCAAGCGTCCGTCATCCAATAAACTCAGACGCGGTGTCACCAAGCGTTCATCGCCTTGTATCAAGTCAGCACGATCAACTTCACGATGTTTGAACCACGTTTTGCCCTCATCATCACTGGCTAAGAGTGTGAGTACCTGATTTTTTAATGACCAATGGGCATCAACATCACTATAAATGAGCATATAACGTCCTGTTGGTAGAACAATCAGGTCTGGGTTTTTAGTAAAACGACTTGGACTGCGCCATACATCAAATACTTTATCTACTATCGAGCGTGTATGAATCAACATAATAATAACCTTTCAAATTTAATCAATTTAATTAATTTATACCCAAACGGCATCTGGTAATTTCTTAGACTCACGGACAAGGCAATCGTACACTGCATCATCACGAAACTTAAAATTCTCTTCAATTTCGGGGGTCAGGTGAATATTCAGCCCTGCAGAATCCGACAGATACAAATAGCCCTCTCGGATATCCCATGATTCTTTAAGTAGGACATCGCGGATAGCAAACTGGGGCATTGGCCATTCTGCAATCTGCCCACCACCTGCAACTGCCACATGATAATTTGCCATCATACCAACGGATCCCCCCCAACAATGTACATAAATGTTGGTGTTGGATGCTTGAGGTACGTTGAATAAATCGAGGGTTGGTTGGTTACCGCCGATAACTGTTGCATCGGGCTGGGCAATATCATAGTAATTTGCCGCAATACGTGCCTCTAACTCGCGGAAGGTCGTCACAATTTCACCACCCGCGATAGGCACTGACGTTGCATGACGCAAGCGCGGAAAATCTTCAACAGAATCGGGACCAAAAGCTTCTTCAATAAAGGCGATTTGTTCTCTATAGCCAATCGTGTCGATAAATTGCAAGACATCCTCAACCGATTGTGACGGGATGGCAAGATTTTGTGTCATATCTATCGCAATCTCGATACCATCCTGACTTCCACGTTGTAGACACCAGCGCGCCTTATTAACATCTTCTTTGCGTGAACGGATTTTAAAAGTATCTATTCCCAGATGCTGGATATTTTCAAATTCGACAGACATAGCCTCAGGAGTACGAGAATCACCCCCGCTAGCATAGAGTTTCAATCGGGGGGTATCATCGTTATAGCCGAGTAGTCGATAAAGAGGAAGACCCGCTAGTTGAGCTTTACAGTCCCAAAGTGCAGTCTCAACAGCACTCAGGGCATGTTGTGCCGCACCCTGCAAGCTCCAATACCCTGTTGTAAGTAACATTTCATGCACAATTAAATCATGGTCGGATATATCACGTCCAAGCAGTGTCGGAGTAAGCAAGTATATTAATTCCTCAAAGACCCGTGGTGCGAATACAGCCAGATACCCCTCACCTAACCCGACAGTTCCATCATCTAAAGTGAGTTCAACCAAACCACAAGTTTTATAACCACTCGGAAGATGGTTTAAGACTTCTAGGTTGGTTTGCAGATTAGCATAAGACGCGCTCAACAAAACAGGACGAACATGACTGATTTTAGGCATTTAGTATCCTCTCTTAAAATCAACGATGTTCTGTACAGTTTTTCCAGATAGATAACGCTTTAAGTTATTGAGAAAAAATCGTGTTTTATCGAGATTTTCTGTATCATAACCGCCCGCTGTATGTTGCGTCAGGACACAATTCGGACATTGCCATAAAGGATGGTTCGTGGGGAGTGGTTCTTCTGCTGTGACATCCAGCACCGCGCCACCCAATTTACCGCTATGGAGTGCTTCGATTAAGGGAGTTTCCTCAATCAATGAGCCCCGTCCAACATTGACAAGAATCGCTCCATTTTTAAAACGATTTAAACGCTTCACATCAATCATACCAGCCGTTTCTGGCGTGTGGGGTAGACAACCGATGACAATATCGGCATTAGGTAATTGATTATCAAGTGCCTGTAATGACTGTATTTCTACAGGGGAATGTTTAGCAAACATCATAACCTCACATCCCAATGCTTCTAGAACAGCGCGACAATACTGACTAATTGCCCCAGCACCTAAGATAATCACCTGCGAGCCGTGTAATTTTTTTGATTCAGCGCGGATTCTTGAAATTTGCCAATCTTTTGTTGTTTGTAATCTTGCCAATTCATCGAGACGACGATAAAGTGTGAGAATCCCCCCAATTGCTGTTTCAGTTACGGCTTCTTTCCCAAAACCACTCAGATTCGTAATGACTTGTGATGATTGTGCAACATCGCTATATTTGCCAAATCCAACCGATTCTAACTGTAACCAGCGTAAGGCAGTGGTTTGTGGCAACCAATTGATAGGCACATCGCCAAATACAACCTCTGCCTGTAAAAATGAGTCTTTATTGGTTTCATCGGCTTGACTTCGATCAGCAAAGCTTACTTCAACAGTCTGTAAATTGTCTTTAATCAGTCTGCGAGCTGTTTCATCTACATTTGTCCACATAAATATCTTCACAGTTCGCTACCTTTCCTCAGAGAATAATTCAGGTATTTCTGCACGAATCAATGGTTTAAGGCGGTCTGCCTCCACTGGGTCAATCCAGCTATAGGGCATCCGCAGACGTGTCCCAATATTCGCCCATCCGCCAATTACTGCCAGCAGTTTATCGACAGCTTGATTAGCATAATGATGTTTTGTGATATATGGGCTGATATATTTACTGAAAAAGCCTTGAATCCGCGCTTCAATCTCAAGAGCTTGTTCGAGGTCATTTTCCATTAAATTAAACCATTTTTGTGCACCGATAGGACTTAAACAAGCAACGTTGGAGTATGCGCCTTGTGCTCCATTGGCAATACCTGTAGCAAGATGATGTCCTGGAACAAATACCGACAAATCCAAGGCATATTGACGCATCTCGGTATACCATGCGGTATCATCATCAGCAACTTTAATCCCGACAAGTTGTGGAAATTCCTTACTCAGGCGCTCATAAAAAATGGGTTCTAAAACTCGCTTTGATTGAGGTGGATTATAGAGGACGATGCCAACAGGCTCTGCAACTTGTGCAAAGTGCTGTAAACATCTTATAATCTCCTCATCCGTTAAGACTTGCCAATCGGGTAATATCACCTGTATCGCCGACGGCTCAAGCATAACTGCCCGTTTAATGCGCTCAATAGAAATCTGTGCGCTCATATGGCTCGCACCGACCTGAAAAGGGATATTCGCGCGATGACAATGCTCAGCCAGTAATTGATTCACACGATCAAATTCGTCTTCGCTCTGTGCATAAAATTCACCAGCTGTACCATTAGAATAAATACCATCAACTCGCGCATCAGTCAGATAAGCCAATTCATCATCAAGCCTAGTAAAATCAATACTTTCATCGGCATTAATTGGCAGGAGTAGTGTCGCCCAGCTTCCTTTAATTTCACTTGCTGACAATGGCTTCATCATTGACCTTTTTTAGTAAGGAATCAATCGTTTGTTGTGCAGTCTCATCCATTGTCATAATATGCCCAACAGCAGTTCCGCTACCAAAACCGAGTAAACTTGCGGCAAACTTTAAACCAATGAGCCAAAAGTCATAGGTATGCAGTGTCCATAAGGTATCAATCTGTGATTGTATTGCTTTGGCTTCCGACGGTTTACCCGCTTGTATCGCTTTGATAATCGCTACAAAGTGACTCGGAACAAGATTGCCCATGCCGGGGACGATCCCATCAGCACCAGCTTCTATGGATTGCGCCGAAAGTTTTTCTGCTCCTTGAAAAACAACAAATTCAGGTCGATCTTCTCGATATTTCAATAAGTCAAGGAAATTATCCCAATCGCCTGCACTATCTTTGATACCGATCAGATTTTCCAGTTGCATGAGTTGCCTTACCGTGTCTGGTGCAATCGGGTTATGGGTTGTTGGCGGAATATTATATAGCATGACAGGTATCGGTGAAGCCTTAGCAAGGGTTTCAACATGGCGTATTTGCACAGAGGCATCCGATGGGAAATAATAGGGTGAGGTAACCACCACCATATCAGCTCCAGCAGAGGCATGACGATGAATCGCTTCTAAGGTGCGAGATGTACTAGGTTCTAAAGCTCCTGCCAAAACAGGAACACGTCCAGCAACGCATCGAACAACTTCTTTGATAACAGTGGTCTGTTGTGTCGCCGTCAGCCAAGGTCCTTCGCCACTACTACCCAGTGCAAAAATACCCGCAACACCACCATCAAGCATATGATGAACCAGTCGTTCTAGACCTGCGATGTCAATGTCTCGGCTTTCGGTTAAGGGTGTAATCATCGGGGGAATAACACCAGATATTCTGCTAATCTCTTTTGTCATCTCATTTGTCCTTTTCAATATCAATTAGTGCAAACCGAATATATTCATATGGGTTGTCATTGCCGCATTCATATAGACAAGCAATGCGCTTATCCGCACAAACTGCAATATCTGAATAGGCACTATGTCCTTCAAACAGTGTCACTTGCTCTGACCAAGTTTCACCCTCGTCAATACTGGCACGTAAGGTCATATTGACACGTTTATCAGTGCTGGCAGGATTGGCGAATAGAATGATGTTTTCTTGCTGTCTATACGAACATATACTTGCCTGACAAATCGGCTCAATGAGTTGAGGATCAATATGTTGTTCTATCCATGTCATGCCGCCATCGTTACTTATGGTCACTTGTCGAGCGCGCTTATCCTCTGCGTAACTCCGCATATTAAGCATAAGCTTACCGTCCACCAATTCGACCACTTCGCATTCATTCACTTGATCTTGAGGCGAGCGACCACCGAGTTTCCAGCTTTGACCATGATCATCACTATAGATAATATGAGAGTAATATTTGTTTGTTTCTGCTTCGATATGATCGCAGGGGATAACCAAGCGTCCAGCATCTTCACCATATAACATCTGTATACCATGCCCGGGACCTGTCGCATACCATGTCCAATTTTCTTGTTTGACATCATCGGTGATGTCTTGTGGCTCTGTCCATGTTACGCCATCATCATCTGACGACGTGACAAACACTCGACGCGTATTGATGCTCGTACCTTTCACAATATCGCGTTCGTGATCATCCCCCCGATTCCATGTCATCAATAACCAGATTGTCCCAGTAGTGGCATCAACTACTGGTGAGGGGTTCCCACAGGTGTGTCCAAGATCATCCCAAACAATTTTTTGATCCGACCAAGTTATACCATTATCATTCGAGCGTTTCACTAGCATAGCAATATCACCTGTGTCACTACGATTTTGTTTGCGTCCTTCACAAAATGCGAGAATTGTCCCTTGTGTGGTCACAGCCAAAGCTGGTATGCGATAGGTGTCATATTGACCTCCACCGCTTGTCCATAAATCAATTTGTTGAATATCTTTTGAGAACATATACTTAGCCCTTCACGCCACCAATCATGATGCCTTTGACAAAATAACGTTGGATAAATGGATATACAAATAGAACAGGTACTGTGCTGACGATAATCAATGCTGAGCGCAAAGAAGCCGCTGGTGGTGGGTCTTCGATAAATGCTAATTCTTCCATCCCTTGCATGCTGGTCGATTGCAATAAACTACGTAGGATGATTTGCATCGGCTTCAGATTTGATTGGTCGATATAAATTGCCGCATCAAACCAAGAATTCCAATGCCAAACAGCATAGAACAGACCAATAGTGGCAATAACGGGAAGTGATAATGGTAAAACAATCCGCAGAAGGATAATCGGTGGCGACGCACCATCCACAATTGCCGCATCAAATAATTCATCAGGCAGGCTCATAAAGAAGTTCCGCATGATAAGCAAATTCCATGCACTTATCACTGAGGGAAATATCATCGACCAGACGGTATTCCTTAACCCGAGCGCATCCACTAGCAAAAATCTCGGTATCAGCCCACCACTAAATACCATTGTGATAAATACAAAAATTGTCAGTGGTATCCTGCCGGGTAACTTTTTCTGTGCAAGTGCATATGCCATTGTGATAGTAAATAGCAGGTTGAGTGCTGTACCCACCACAACACGAAAGAGCGTTACACCATAAGCATTTATGATGACTTTACTCCGTCCAAATAAGATTTCATAGGCATTTAGTGAAATTTTTTCTGGGTAGAGAACATACCCTCCCCGCTGTGCAAATTCCGCCTCACTAATAAAGGAGGTTGATAACACGATGATGAAGGGAATGAGAAAAGCGAGTGTCACCACAATGAGTATAAAATAGATAATCGCATGAGCAATTTTTTCGTTACGAGATAACTTTAACATTTATTTTTCTCCTACCAGATACCGGTTTGTCCGAGGCGGTTAGCGACGAAGTTTGCCATAATGATCATCACAAATGCCATAACAGCTTTGAACAAGCCAACAGCCGCCGCAAACGAATATTTCAAACCTAGCAAGCCTTCACGATAGACATAAGTATCGATAATATCGGATACGCTATAAACCGATGGTGAGTACAGTAGCAAGATTTGTTCAAATCCAGCATCAAGAATATTACCCATTTCAAAGATAAAAAGAATCGTGATCACGAATGCAATACTTGGAAGCGTGATGTTCCTTGCCATTTGAAAACGATTTGCACCATCAATTGCAGCAGCTTCATATAAGGCAGGATCAATAGCTGACATAGCAGCAAGATAAAGGATGCTACTCCAACCGATCGTCTTCCAAACATGGGTGCTAACTAGAATCCCGCGAAAGTGGTCGGGATTCGCCAAAAACGACATCTGCTCGCCCGTCACACTATTGAGAAATTCTGTAATCAAACCACCACTCGTCGCCAATAGTGCCGACACAAGTCCTGTTACCACCACCCAAGAAATGAAATGGGGCAGATATGAAATGGTCTGAATAATTCGTTTAAAACGAACACGCATAACTTCGTTAAGCATAAGAGCAAAAATAATGGGTGCTGGAAATCCAAACAAGATTTTTAGCCCACTAATGACCAAAGTATTTTCGATGACATCCCAGAAGAAGATCGAATTAAAGAAACGTTCAAAATGTTTAAAACCAACCCATGGTCCATCAATGATCCCCTGCACACCACCAAAAGGGGATATATCCTTAAAGGCGATGACGATACCGAACATCGGCAAATAGTGGAATATTAAAAAATATAATATTCCCGGTAACGCTAGCATATAATAGAAACGGTAGAACCACATTCGCTTAAGAAGTTTGCGGTATTTACCATCCTTTTTGACTGGATTATCAACCGATAACTGCGATGAGAGTTGTTGATTTGATACTGTGTCTCTTGCCATAGATTTACACTCTTAAGTCTAATTATTCAGATTTGATGAATTTGGGAGTGCTGCTTGCCATCCTTGTCGTAACATTTTAGAAAGTATCTTTACCTCATGAGCATAGACTGAGTTATTAGCGCGGTTACTCATCTCGACATCATCATCTTTATGGTCATATAGCTCACGAGCAAGTGTTCTTCCACTACGAAATTGAATCCATTCCGTATACCTGTAGCGTTCTGTACGCATGGTATAGCCCATAACTTCTGGTTCACCATTATAAGACCAAGGTCGGGGGAATTGACTAAAAGCTGCTCGTTTCCACTCACGATGCGGTTGCTTTAATAAAGGCATAAGGCTAACCCCTTCCAAACCCTCTCGCGCTGGTAATCCACAGCAATCCAATAAGGTAGGGTAAATATCAACAAACTCCACGAGTGCTCGGCTTTCCCCTGTCCCTTCATCTGGAACAGAAAGGATCAGTGGCGCACGTGTATCTAATTCATAGTTTGTTGTCTTACACCATAAGGCTTTTTCACCCAAATGATAACCATGATCACCCCACAATATAACTACCGTCTTATCTGTTAGACTATGTTCTTCAAGCGCATCGAGTAATTTACCAACCTGCGCATCCATATAGCTAACACAAGCATAGTAACCATGACGCAACTTACGTATCAGCGAATCCGATAATGCACCTTCGTCAGGCACATCGTTATAGCCGCGTAGTTCTTTTGCGTTATGCCAAGCATAATTCGGTATACCATGAGGTTTTTCAGGATTATCTGGAAAGGAAATTTGATCAGGATCATAGAGATCCCAGTATTTCTGAGGTGCGCTAAATGGTAAATGAGGTTTACGGAAGCCAACAGCCAGAAAAAAAGGCTGTTCTTTAATGTCATTGAGTATTTTTAATGCGCTTTCAGCAACCTGACCATCGCCATAAGCGTCGTCTTCTACATCGGCGGCCTCTGTGGCAGACATTTTATAACCGGGCCAGCGATCTGTTTCTTCACTTTGATTCTCAGGAAGTAGGTAGTCATTTCTTTTCCAAACGACATTTAAAGTTTCGGGGACTGACCATGAGACTGCATCTTGTGCTTCTGGTGATCCATGATAGATTTTGCCAACAGATTGTGTATGGTAGCCATTTTGCTTAAAATACTGCGGTATCGTTATAGTATCTGGCTTTGCATCTCGAAAATGCGTTCCTGTTGTAAACTGTGGAAGCCCAACCCACTTATCAGGGACTTCGTGACGAAAATGCGACTTTAAATCCCACACCTTAATGGTATCAGGCCGTAATCCCGTCATCAGAGATGCTCTTGAGGGGTTACATACTGCTTGCTGACAATAGGCATGTTGGAACAACATACTTCGTGCCGCTAGTCGATCTATATTAGGTGTTATTGCATTGGGATCACCATAACATCCTAATGCTGTCCGAAGATCATCTACAGCGATGAAAAGAATATTATATGCGGTCATAAATAGCTTCTTTTTAATTATTAAGAATCAGGTGGGAGAATATCCCCCACCCTTATATTTAACTATTTCTTTAAAAAGATTAGATTATCCACTGAGTTCACTATATTGCGTACTAAGAGCATCTATCCAACTTTGTATACCAGCGCGTTCAAGATCGCTCATAAAGTCATCCCATTGATCCAATGGACGTTGACCAGTAATGAAAAGTATCATTTGCTCATCTAAGAGGCGATTAAGATCACCTAGTGTTGGAACTTCGTCAGCTACACGACTTAGATTATATGCAATACTAGCATCGAATGGCATTTTGGCATCGGATAATTCAATCAGCTGGCTACCCAAATATTCAACATGGAAGGCGCGTGAAGGATCTTCCAAACTATAACGAATTTCAATATTTAAATTAGGCAGCATATATTCGCTCACATAGCCACTATCCAGATTTGGGTCAACCACGTTGGCTTCTTCATCTAGATAAGACCACATTTCACCAGGAATACCATAGCGTGCTGTCAGCTGATTAGATGTTGTCTCCGCACTATAGACCCAATCCATAAACTGAATAACAGCCTCTGGATTTTCGGCTTTACCACTAACAACATATCCACTGGCACTTTGTGGACGCACAGTTGCAATGTAACCCATATTGGTTGTGATACTTGTACGTGCCCATTCGATGCCTTCGCAAGCACTTTCGATTTGAGGGGTAATCAAGGTAATGCGTGAATACCACCCCTGCCAAACACCGAGATTACAAGTGCGGAACAGTTCGGGCTCATCAAAGGGGGTAAAGGTATCCGCGAAGAAGTAACCTGCTTCCCACCACGAATTCATTTCTGTAAGCCAATCAACTACACCCGGTTGCATCACCCATGGTTTGACCATACCATCTTCTGGATCAAGCCAGTTGGAATAGCCATTCGGTGTAAAGCCACCCAATGTTGCCCAATGGACATCTCCCGGACGTGTTGCCACGACTGAGTCTGGGTTGAATTCTTTGAATGCTTCTATCGTTGCTTCTAATTCTTCCCATGTTGTAGGAACATCTAGACCTAATTCGTCTAGCCAATCTTGACGTACCCATGTGATATAAGGGTTTGTTGGGGTTGTACGTGGGATACCCATAATTTGACCGTCGGCATTTCTCATAATGTCGAATTGTTCTGGGGGAATAACGGTCATGATGTTCTGTCCATATTCTTCAAGCAAATCGCTAATCGGAACAATAGCTTGTGCATAATCGTGCCAACCACCTGCTGTTGGTGTTTGGAATAGATCAATTGCATCACTGGAACCTAGTAACAAGTTTAGTTGTTCGGTAGCAACATCACCACCACCCGATGGCACAATTGTTATTGGGCGGACACCTGAGTTTTGTGCAATATAATCTTGTACCTGTTGTAAAGCATCAGGATCGCTACCACCAGCATCAAACTGCAAGGTACCAGAATTATTAAAGATATAAATAACTGGCTCATCTTGTGCCAATGTAACTGGTAAAACAAGCAGTAATACCATAAAAATTAAAATAAATCGTGAGGTATTCATCTTTCCTCCAAATCATAGTTTTGTAAATATTTAGTTTGATTACTTTTTATTGATCCCCCTATGAGACCTCCTTCAATAGTTTTATACAGAATCAATATCCATGAACTAACTTTTATAGCGTTCATTGAATATTCGATCTCACTTTAAATAGCTTTGACTGTCAAGTAATAATCAACCGATTTGATCATCATTTAACCGAATCAAGCGATTTTCCAAATTTGCATAGTGCTGTTGTATAGCATCACGGATCGCATCGACATCACCCTTTACAAACGCATCAACAATGGGGATATGTAATTCATAAGTCCAAAGCGGATTTCGGTCTTGTAGTCCGATCACTTGATCTGTCTTGTTCAGTGTGAGCCAAAATGAATCTAGGATATGCAATAATGTCTGATTATTGAGGTTCTCAAATAAACATTGATGAAACCGTCGATCTTCTACAGGAAAGGGTTGACCACTCTCCGCTTTGACTCGCATAATATCCAGTATTTGCTTTAGCTCAGATTCTGTTTCAGGGGTTCTTACACGTATCGCATCACTGACCATACCTGTTTCCAAAGCACGCCGAATACTAAATAGTTCTTTTAGTTCCTGAAGTTCGAACTGTATACTATAGTCGATGTTGATCATCAATTGTTGCATGGTGAAATTACTGACATACAAGCCACTTCCACGCCGAATATCTACGATTCCTAATGCTTCAAGACCACGAACAGCTTCACGTACCAGGTTGCGACTAACATCTAATTGCTTGCTGAGTTCATTTTCGGATGGCAGAGAATCACCAGCCTCTAATCCATTGTCGATAATGAATGATTTGATAGATTCCTGTACAGTATGGTGTAATGATTGTGGTCGTTTGATAGGTTGCATAAATAGAGTGCGCCTTTTTATATATCTACTTGTATCATATCAACTTGTAGGATATGTGTCAACAATTGTTTTAGTTTTGAACCTGATGCAAATTATCAATTGTATCACCTTGTAGTGTTCAAAAACTAAAATGAGCGACAAAACTCTCTAAAATAATCTTGAAAA
>CAYGTY010000167.1:0-13780 GCA_964352825.1 uncultured Anaerolineaceae bacterium | reverse complement strand
CATCCCAACCCACAGACCATATTTCTGGGCTTTCACTTAGATAAAAACCACCACTTTTGACCTTAGTAAAACGATCTGTACGATAGTAAATCGGGACATAATGTCGGCGTTCTGTTTGTCTGATCGAGATCAAACCTTGTTCAACCGTATACTCAGACAGGTGATTTTCATAATCTGCTATATTTTCTGCCTGAGCTTCTTGAATACCTATGATGTCTGGCATATATTTTTGAATCGTTGTGATATTTAATTGACTTCGATTATCCCAAGCATTAACGCCATCTTCATCATGGAACGAACCGCGCACATTGAAACTCATCACACTAAATGGCATCTATTCAGTCATCCCTTGTAGTGCGCCATTAGCAGTTGAATGTGTGATACTGAGATATACTTCTTCATCGATGTGTTCTTCAACATCTTGCGGATGATGGAATACGCCTAACATTGCTACACCTTGCGCTTTAAGTTCACCCAGACGATTCGATAGCGATTCACGGGTTTCGACATCCAAAGACGCAGTTGGTTCATCCAACAACAGCAAGCGACGCGGTGCAACCAAGGCACGAGCGAGATTCACTTTCTGTTGTTCACCACCTGAAAATGTAGTTGGATAAGCATCCCACAGGTCCCGTTTAAGCCCAAATTTATCTAACATTATTTCGGCTTGCTCCATAGCATCTTGTTGCAAATATTCTGCATTAATTAATGGTTCAGCCACTAATCCCAATGCACTGACACGTGGACGTGGGCGCAAGAATTGTGTTACAAAACCAATTTCTTCTGCACGTAAGGTTAGCATATCAATATCGGCAGCTCGCGCAAGGTCAATCACACCATAATTGCTCTGATAAAGGGCTTCCCCCGATGTTGGAAGATAACTCCGAAATAAGCACCGTAAAAGGGTGGACTTACCAATCCCATTGGGTCCCCTTACAATTAGAAATTGACCTTCGTTTAGTTCAAATGAGAGATTCTCGAATACGGGTATCTCGCGAGAGAGATGGTGAATATGAAAGTACTTAGTATAGTTACTGACTTTTAAAAATGGCATTCTGTCGCCTCATAGTTTTGCATGAACAAGTTGTTGTGTATATGGGTTTTGTGGATCTTCTAAGATTTGGTCAGTCAATCCTTGTTCGACAACTTGCCCGCCTCTCATCACCATCACACGATCAGCCAATGTGCGAATTACACCTAAGTCATGAGATACAATCACCATCGTAATTGTGCGTTGTCGTTGAATGCGTTTGAGTGTATCTAGAACCGTTGCTTGTATAGAGACATCGAGCCCCGTCGTAGGTTCATCTAAGAGTAATAATTCAGGTTTTAGTGCAATCGCCTTTGCAAGCTGAACCCGTTGTTGCATTCCACCAGATAAAACTTCGGGAGGGTCATCTACGCGATCTTTAGGAAATTCTGATGCAAGTAGTGCATCTTCGGATACACTTCTCAAGGTTGAGAATGTTCGCTCACCTGTGACTAATAAGCGTTCTGCAACGTTACCGCTACTACTATAGCGCATCCGCAACCCAAGGTGAGGATTCTGATAAACAATGCCAATATGATGTACACGGACATCGCGTTTATCAAAGCGGTCAATCTCAAATAGATTAGTACCAACCAGACTATCCACATTAAGCTGATATGTTCCTGAATTGGCTGGCGTTTCTAGGTTAAGTAATCGAAGAACTGTTGATTTCCCCGAACCAGACTCGCCTACGATGCCGAGTACCTCACCGGGATAAGCAACGACATCAACATTATCGACTGCTATAATCCGCCCATACCGTTTACATAAACCAAAAGCTTCAACAATAGGGCGACGTAGATTGATCATCGGTGGATTAAGCATGAGTTTCGTTTTTCTTGAGGTAACCGTCATGATAGAATTCGCCTTCTTCGTTGTAATATGTGTCACCAATTAAGATCGCATCACCTTGCTGTTGGGATACCATCTTATGTAAATATCCTGTATCAGATAGCTCATATTCAGATGTACCATCGTCTTGAGGAATTTCATTCATAAACTTGTTGACTGCTTCTGTCACTCGACATTCCCACCCCTCTTGATCTTCAACTTCAAAAGGAACGTCTGTAAACTCTAGAGGATAGACATTGGTATAGGGTGGGACAGCATAAAGTCGTTTTTCTCGTCCAGCTGACAAGATTGTCAAATGCTGAGATTGATGCAACATCGGTGTATCCCAGCGTGGGATCGGACTCGGTGCCATCACAAAACGCTCATGCACCAACACAGGATAACTCGCCCCTTGAACATAACGCCCAAAACGCACCAATTGCTCATATAAAACCAACCACATTTGTCCATAATCCGCATCGGCATGAAGAATACGTGCTTTTGCCATATCTGGCTCAACACGGCGCAATGGCTCAGGATTAGGAACTTGTAAAATTAACACTTGGTTTTCGTTCAATATTTCTTCTGGGATTCGATGCCGACTTTGGATTAAAGTAGCCTTTGTAGTGTCTTCTGTGGTTTGTGCACCTGACATCCGTGTGATAAATCGACGTAGGTTCGCGGCATTGACAGAATCGTCTGCCCCTTGGTCAATGACTTTTAAAATATCATCAGGTCCTACAAGACTTAAGGTGACTTGTAACCCACCTGTTCCCCATCCACGCGCGATTGGCAATTCGCGACTGGCATATGGAATTTGGCATCCTGGGATTGCGATGCCTTTTAGAATTCGCCGACGCAGTTCACGCTTTGCATAAGGATCAAGAAATCCATAACTATAGTCTGTATTATTATTTGATAAATCATTAAGCTTCATTAAATTGCATCCTTTGTCACAGTTTCTGCACCATTGACAACATCGTCCTCATCTTCACGGATACCTGCCGCTTTTGCACCATACATCGTTTTGATAATCTTTCTCATATTATCCATACTACTGCTGAAGGTGACATAATGAGGAAGCTTGAAATGATTACAGAATCCGTGAGATTCAATTGGCTCTGTATGGTACATGACAAAATCTTCTGATAATGCAGGATGCGATGCACTACTATTCATCTCCATATCGAGTGTTGCACCTGCGATAAGCTTTGTTTCATTCCAGCCCATTGTCGCTGTAAAACCAAGCGCATATCCCGACTTACCTTTTGTAATCACCTCGGCTTGGCTCACACGGATGCGACCGATACTGAATCTCTCTCCTGTGATGGGATGATTGACTTCTACTTCTGCTTCAGCAAGTCTTAACTCATTGACGGTTGGATGAATCATGCCGTAACCCCGCATACTGGCATATCCTAGAGCTAACAATCCACCGGTATCTGCCCGTGACAAAGCCTGTAGGCGATGCGCACGCGGTGCAGGAATAACGACTGCATCACGGGTTACATCAGGAATATCTGCTGGGTCAATATCGTCAGGTGTTTCAACAGCTTGCAATAATTCTTGTTGGCGTAACCATGTTGCTACCAATGGATATGAGGCAGGTGCAGGCTTATCAGCAAGTTCAACTCTTTCCTGTTCTGGTGGTTGTTGGTCTAGCAGAGATAAGTCTAGGATACGGTGACTATAATCTAGAGATGGACCTAGAACTTGCCCTCCCGGAATATCTTTAAATGATGCCGAAATCCGTCTTAGAATGATCATGTTGTCGCTTGACATAGGATTTGCATAGGTGATGCGAGGTTGTGTTGAACGATAAGCACGCATTAAGAGGATTGCTTCGTAAACATCTCCACCTGATTGAGCAATCGCTAAAGCGGCTAGTTCGGGTGCATATAGTGACCCTTCTCCCATCACACGATCGACTAAATAAGGTAATGTATCTAAAATCGTGTCGATGACTTGGCGGTTGACTGCACCATTTAAATCGTGGAAGAGCCGTTCAGATTGTTGAATCGCGTGTTCGCCACCTTTTGTTGCTACATAAGCCATGGTTGCTTACTCCTCAATCATGATACGTGTTGATCGGGGTAACCCAATAATTGAGTTGCCATCTATTAGAAAAATGTCCCATCCGCGCGGATACCTAGCAATCTCTTTACGACGTTGCCAGAAGTGATGTGGAATACCATTCACTTGTATGATTCTATTGGTCGACGGTGGGATACCGGGACCCGTTAACTTCAGTTGTATGCCCTGTCCAAAGTGACAACTTATGAATATCGTTGCTCCTTGATCGGGGTATGTTAATGTCCCGATATTTGCTGTCACGATTGTATTAATCTGTGAATCCGTTATGGACGGATAAAAATGATAGGCTGCTCGATCAGATGGTAATTCGCGTGCGCCTGTTTTATTCAAGATAGGTAGAAGCGCATGATCTTCACAATAAAAACTTGTTTCTAAATCAAGCAAACTGTCAGCAAGGTCAGCATATATATTTTGACTATTGTCTAATAAGTTAAAGATACATCCTGGATGACTCAAAGCACGCATCATAGCTTGAAATGAATGGCGAGTTCTCATTTCATAGTTAGTAAATTGAGGGTATACCATTAGAATGTCTCCATCTCTACCCGAGTCGCTTCAATTTTTCTTAACAAGTCTTCGTCGGCTTGCTGTTGGTTGATTTGATGGTCAGCCACAAATTTAGATATTTGATCCACTCTGTGTTGACTTTGCATTGAAGCATCCAGAATAGCAATCGCCATAGCAAAAGCATTATCACGCCCCATGACCATGCCATATCCTTCTGTACCATCTGTTAATCGAATGTGGGCTTCTGCGATTAATATTTCACCTAAATGAAATACTGTACCATTTGCTGAATCGGTATAAGGAAGCATCGCAAGACCTGTCTGATTTTTCAGAACAGTAATATCACCGATTGATTCTAATATTGCCTCAGAAAGTTCCTTTACATCCAACACGGGTGAATGTGTTAAGACTGTTAAATAGTCACTCTGAGAAAATTGTATTGACATAATTTCCCTCTTTCCTAACAACACCAAACCAGATGTTGCTTGATTAAGTTGTAATTGTAGGGGAATTTATTGTTTTCTAAATTAGAAAAACGGTGGACAGACATGGTGACAGAACAAGGAGGGATAATCTTTGTCCACCATATGGATTACAAATGTTAAAAGTTAAAGCAAATATAATAATTCTTTGAACAAAGGATAAAGTAATTTATCACAAGCCTGCTACACTTCCGAAAATAATTGTTGGACTTTACAAAATGGTTTTACAAATACAGCGTATATTAACTGACGAAGATCTGAGATTAATTCTTGATCTGCAACATAGTAAAGATTTCACGCTTATAATCAACGAAGCACTGACCTGTCTATGGCATATAGGAATGCCCATACATACAATCTATAACACATCAGAGAGTTATGAAGGTCAGAAATTACAGGAGATATTCAATTCAGACTATCTTGAGCTCTTGTCTAATCAAATGGCTCAATTGACCCCACTCAATGACCGCCGATGGTTGTCCCGTACTAATCGCTCTACTCTGAGAAGCCTTAACACACAATCATACGGCATAGTCTATCTTTTAGTTATCCAACACGAAGCCACTTCAATTGTCAGGTCAGAAAATACGATTTATGAATTTAGCCGCTCTGACCTCGTATGCCGTATGACCCCAAGCGGGATAATTATTCACGTCAGTCAATCCATTGTCGAATTTTGGGGTAGCCCAACAGTTGATTTGATTAGTACATCATTCTTTCGTTACTGTGTTGAATATGAAGTTCCAACACTCAAACATAAATTCAAGAGCCTAACCCCGAAAAAACCATTCTTTGTGATTGATGTCCGTATGAAACATGGCTATCAAACCCAACGATGGGTCAAGTGGTCATTTCATGGAATTTTTGATTCTTCAGGCAATTTAGCGGAGGTACAATCTGTTGGTTATGACATTACCGATCGTCAACGGGCACAAATCGCAGAGAAACGACAACGTAATTTAGCAGAAGCCCTCCGCAATATTTCTAGTGTATTAAATAGTTCACTGGAACTTGATACGGTTTTGGAGCACATTATCGATATTATTCATCTCGTTGTTGCTCATGATACAGTCAATGTGATGCTGGTAGACGATAATTATGTATCTGTTGTACGTGCCAACGGATATAGTAATCACAATATCAGAGGCATGACCTCTCTCAAATTACGGATACCGCGTATCAATCATCTACGTTATATGATGGAAACCAAAACTGAATTGGTTATCCCAAATGTAGAGACATATCCCGACCCTTGTATGGGGATTCCTGAAATGTGCTGGGTGAAATCTTATGTCGGCGCACCAATCGTTTCAGAAGATCAAGTTATCGGCTTTTTGAATCTGGAAAGTATGAAACCCTATTATTTTGAACTAGAACATGCAGAGCTAGTACGATCATTTGCCAATCATGCTGCCATCGCAATCCGTAACGCACAGTTGTTTGAGCAAGCACAACGTGTTGCCATCATTGAAGAACGCCAAAGACTAGCGCGCGAACTTCATGATGCTGTGAGTCAAACACTTTTTTCGGCAAACATGATTGCAGATTCGTTACCGATGATGTGGGATAAACAGCCCGAAAGTATCTTTGGGCAATTGCGCCTCTTGCGTCAGCAAACACAACTTGCTATGTCTGAATTACGGGCGATGTTATTTGAATTACGTCCTCAATCATTGGCTGATGTCAACATGCACCAGCTATTAGAACAATTGATGCAATCCTTTGCTAGCCGTGGATTAGTTGACACCAACTTAGTCATTGAGGGTGACGAATCCGATATTTCATTAGAAATAAAAATTGTCTTCTACCGCATCGCACAGGAAGCAATTAATAATGCGATTCAACATGCCCATGCTGATCATATTGAGGTGAAATTTGTAACAGATTCTCAAAAGCGTTTATTGAGCATCCAAGATAATGGTCAAGGGTTTGAGACAGATATTCAACGTCCAGGGCATATGGGATTACACATTATGCAAGACCGCGCCAATACAATTAAGGCAGAGCTAACAATCAATAGTGTCAGTGGTGAAGGTACGACGATTCAAATTATCCATCAACGATAGAGGTAGATGATATATGACTGATAAAATCCGAGTGATGATTGTTGACGATCACGGTATGGTACGGCAAGGGCTATCAACATTTTTACGATTGCATGATGACTTAGAAATTGTGGGTGTTGCCAGTAGTGGAGAGGAGGCACTACATATTTATAGTGACCTAAACCCTGATATTATCCTCATGGATTTAATTATGCCAGATATGAACGGTGTTGATGTTATTTGCCAAATCACTAAAGAAACTAATCATATCAAAATTATGGCGCTGAGTAGTTTTAGTGATAAAGAGTTGGTACGCGCTGCCCTTGAAGCAGGAGCAAAGGGCTATATGCTCAAGGATATTTCAGGAGATCAGTTGGCTGATGCGATTCGCAAAATTATGAGTGGCGAACCAGCTCTTGCAGATTCTGCAACAAAAGCCCTTATTGAAACAGTTTCGCGTGGTTCGAAGATGTCTCCATTTGAATTGAGTACACGTGAACGAGAGGTGCTAATTCATATTGTAGATGGGCTGAGTAATGCGGGCATCGCTTACAAGATGGGTGTCAAGCAATCTACTGTCAAAACCTATGTAAGCCGTATCCTTTCTAAACTTGATGTATCTAGCCGTGTCGAAGCTGCAACAATGGCAATTAAGTATAAACTTACGGATTAGTCTGTCCCCCTATCGGATGACAAATCATGTCAATCAATACCATGTAGTCATCCTTGTCACCCACTCTACCGATTTCGTTACCCGTGAAATCACCTAAAATCTGGACTGATATGAACACAACGACGGGTCAACAATATGCAGTATTTTGATATGTATCCCAAATCAAATGATTTAATCGAAAAACATAAGAATAAGATGTTAGGGGATACTCCCTATATATATGAGGATGTGATTGTTCGTGATAGCCATATTGGATCATGGACAGAGATTGGGAGCAATTCTCATATTGTTGAATCTACATTTGGGGATTATAGCTATGTGGCTGGAGATGTATCGATCATTTATGCTGACATCGGCAAATATTGTTCGATTGCTTCTCATGTCAGAATCAACCCCGGTAACCATCCCATGTGGCGTGTGACCCAACATCATATGACATATCGTCGTAAACAATACGGTATGGGGGAAAATGATACCGAAGTCTTCCAATGGCGACGTGATAATCGTGTGACAATTGGTCATGATGTGTGGATTGGACATGGGGCAATAATTATGCCAGGAGTGACCGTCGGACATGGTGCTGTAATTGGCTCTGGTGCTGTCGTTACCAAAGATGTTGGCCCCTATACCATCGCAGTTGGTGTTTCCGCAAAATCCATCAAAAAACGTTTCGACGATAAAACAATCGAAAAATTACTCCATATTAAATGGTGGGATTGGGATCGTGCGACTTTAGAAGAACGATTCGAACATCTATATAATCTCGACACTTTTTTAGAAGAGTACAGCTAGATGGCAACATTAAGCGCAATCATATTTGATATGGATGGTGTGTTGGTCAATACTTTTGACTTGCACTTTCAGGCATGGCGCGCAGTTGCTCAATCTGGTGGACGCTCCTTCACAATACAAGATATGAATTCCTTACGGGGTATCCGACGTGACCAATGTCTAAAAATATTATTCCCTGATATTGCCCTCACCCCTTCTCAAATAAGCTATTTTTTGAACATCAAACATACCACTTATATTCAAGCTCTTGCTAATCAACATCCAAATGATTTATTGATCGAAAACGCTATTGAGTTAATCAACTCCGCACGAGAAATGGGTTTAAAAGTTGGGGTCGCATCGTCCAGTGTTAATACTGAACGAGTCTTAGAGCATGTGGGTTTGATCAATGCGTTTGATGTTGTTGCAGGTGGTAGTACAGTGTCACGCTCCAAACCCCATCCTGATATTTTTGTGTGGGTTGCAGGAGCTTTGGGAGTTTATCCACAACATATACTCGTTATTGAAGATAGCCTTGCAGGTGTCTCGGCATCAAAAGAAGCAGGGATGCACGTTATCGGCATAGACAATCCAGAGACTCAATCTCAAGCTGACCGATATTTTAGGAGTTTATCCTCAATTGACCTCAGCAACTTATTGTTAGACCTCGATTTAACTATCAAGAGCCTACTTCAAAGAAGCTATATAGGAGATCGTAATGTTAGAAATTAAAGATGTGCGAGTTGTCTATCCAAATGGAACAGAGGCGATAAAATCTGTTTCTGCAACAATTCAACAGAATGAAATTGTCGCGATTATTGGTCGTTCTGGTGCAGGTAAATCGACTCTACTACGCGCGATTGATGGAATGCAGAAGGTAACATCGGGTAGCATCATTTTAGATGGTAAAGATGTCACTACCATGTCCAACGATCAATTGCGCAAACATTGGACACAAGTTGGTTTTATTTGGCAAGAATATAACCTTGTGTTACGGCTTCCCGCAATTACGAATGTGTTATTAGGTCGCCTAGGACATAATCGCACTTTGGGTAGTTTAGTAGGTTATTTCGCCCGCGAACATCGGGCAATTGCCCTTAATAGTTTAGATCGTATGGGCATGTTACATCGGGCTAAATTTCGTGCTGACCGCTTATCTGGTGGTGAAAAACAACGCGTAAATATTGCTCGTGCTGTTTCACAAAAGCCCAAATTACTTCTTGCTGATGAACCTGTAGCTAGCCTCGACCCTGAGCTAAAGTGGCAGGTGATGGAAGATCTTGCTCGTGTGGCCCGTGAAGAAGGTGTCCCTACATTAATCAATATTCATGAAGTCGATTTGGCTAAAGCCTTTGCTGATCGCCTGATTGGGATTGCACAGGGTGTCGTTGTCTTTGATGGTCCACCCTCGGACTTAAATGACGATGAGATGGATCAGATTTATCGCTTTGATAAAGAGAAATCAGTTAATAATACACCGCCTGAAATTAAGTTCCCAGAAGAATTTATTCCCGTTGACGAAAAACAACTCGCTGTTGAAGCGTAGTTCCGAGGATATTGATTATTATGACTATGAATACATCATCCAAAGATAGAGCAAAAGTCAAAAACGAAAGTATTGATAAAGTTCGCAGTGATCTCATGCGCCCATTGCCACGATTATCAATCACTTTAGTTGTCACCATCATTATTGCAGCTACTGTGCTCTCTTGGAGTATTAGCAGTACAGAAGCAAACCCGACACGTATGGTGGAAGGTTTTCCAAAATTAATTGATTTTGTCTTGCGTTTGATGCCACCCGAATTTGAGTTCACTGAAGGGTCGGAACGTGCCATTATGTTGCCCTCTTTGCAGGTGCGCGAATTAAGCCGTACACCAAAAGCTGATCGGGCGAAAAAAGCAACCGAAACATCTATATCAGAAATGACCGATGACCAACGATTATTTTATGTTGTAGATACAGCATCGGGTCAGCCCCTAAAGGTCTTAACTCCCGAAGAAGCCGAAGCGATTAATCGTGATGAAGTCAAAGCTTTACGTCCGTATATCGTAAATGCAGGCTATGAAATTGTGCTTGATGATTGGGATGAAAGCGTGATGATTGTTGAAGAAGGCATGAATGTTGTCAACGCAGTGCCCTACGGTGATGGTCAAACGGTAGTTGCTAAACGTTATCTGCTCGAAGAGGGCGAAATCTTGCTCGGTTATCCAACTATCATCGGTTCTATTATTGAGACAATTCAGATGGCTCTCATCGGCACAATTGGTGCAATTGTTATTTCCATACCATTTGCATTATTAGCAGCTCGAAATATCTCTCCACATCCTGTTGTTTATCAAATCACACGCCTATTCTTAAATATTTTACGGTCAATCCCAACATTAATCTGGGCATTAATTATGGTTAGTGCTGTTGGCTTAGGACCATTCGCAGGTGTTATGGCATTGATCATCGGGTCGCTTGGCTCTACAGCTAAACTTTATGCAGAATCATTTGAACAAATTGATCCAGATCAAGTAGCGGCAGTCCGCGCAACTGGGTCAGGGCAGATACAAGTCTTTAATTATGCTGTACTACCACAGGCTTTCCCACTGCTGGCAACATATTCACTGATTAGCTTTGAAGCAAACGTCCGCGATTCATCGATTCTTGGTATCGTCGGGGCTGGTGGAGTTGGCTTCATCATCCAGAAATATACTGCATTATTTCAATTCCAACGTTTAATGGGTGCAGTGATTATTCTAGCCATCATGGTAACAATCATCGATCGTGTCAGTGACCAAATTCGTAAACGCATCATCTAGTTTTTAATTATTTCATAGAGGAAGAGGTAGACCTCTTTCTCTTCCAAATACATCAAAAAAATAGATTTTATTACAAGGGCTGAGGGAATACCCAAAGCAATTTAATTGAGATAACAACACGAAAGGTAATTTCATAATGAAGAATTTAGTCCGTTTGCTTGTTATTTTATCTATGTTGGCTTCACTAACCGTTGCCATTACAGCTCAAGATGCAACAGAATCTGATTGGCCCGCAGTTTTTTCTTTTGGTCGTTTTGCAGGAGATGATGCTGCTGATGCTTTACTTAGTGCAGAACCACTCCGTGCTTATTTAGAAGAAGAATTAGGAATTCCTGTACTTGTTAACACAGGGACAACTTATAGTGCAGTGATTGCGGCGATGGCAGCAGGTCAAGTTGACGCAATGGAAGTTGGTCCTTTCAGCTTTGTGATTGCAGAACGAGAAGCAGGTGCAGAACCAATTGCCGTTGGTGCAAGTGAATCCTCATTAGCAGATGGCGAAGAAGCCGTCTATAATCCTGACATCCGCCCTTTCTACTATAGCGTATTTGTCACTAAAAAAGGTAGCGGTATCCGTACATTTGCTGACCTTGAAGGTACAGATTTTGCATTTGTTGACCCAGCATCAACCAGTGGTCGTAACGCACCCGTTGTTCGGTTGATTAATGAAGTTGATGGACTGGAAACACCGGGGGATGTCGATGAATGGCTCAATCCTATCTTTGCTGGTAGCCACCCAAGTGCTATGTTAGCATTGATTAACGGTGATGTTCAAGCAGGGGTCACTTATGAAGGTAATCTTATCAATCAACGTAGTGAAGGTCTTGCACAAGTTTGTGGTTTTGAAGATGATCAAACAGGTATTACATTGAGACAAGAAATGCTTGATGAAATCTATGAAGATTGTCCAGAAGGCAGTCTAGTAGTTATTGCTCAATCCGACCCAATCCCTAACACACCATTTGCAATCCGCGAGGACCTGCCTGAAAGCTTCAAATTAGCTGTGCAAGAAGCCTTACTCAGCATCAAAGACAAACCAGAAGTATTAGCTGCAGTCGGTCGTTGGTATGTCAACCCTGCTGAAGATGAAGTATTAGCCGAAGAATTAGGTTTAGAAGTCTTAAGTGATTTCTACGATGTTGTCCGTGACATTGCGGCAGTCACAACGGATCAATAAAATTAGTGATGCTAATCATACAGCAGAGAGAGGTTTTCTCTGCTGTGTTTATTTTTAATGTTTGAATTTTTAATTTACAAATAGAATTGGGCGATGGAGATCAATAATGTGGTTAAGTGACTTAAAAATCGTGTTACCGGATAGTGTTTTAAATCATGGTTCTGTTCGTATTGAAGATGGTATGATTGCCGAAATCATCGAAGGGTCAGCCCCTGATAGAACCGTACCGAGTTTATCAGGCTTAACCTTGATTCCTGGGTTGATTGATTTACACGGCGATATGCTAGAACGCGATGTGATGCCACGTCCATCTGCACGCTTTCCAACTGAGATTGGTCTCATTGAATTAGATAAACGTTTAGCAGGTTGTGGAATTACAACAGCTTATGCTGCTATCTCTTTTGCATGGAAAGGCAATGACCTTCGTACACAAGAAAGTGCAATCGAAATGATTGATAAGGTCAATGCTCTGAACGAAATCTTATTAGTTGACATGTTAGTTCATGCTCGCTTTGAAGTCACCAATTCTAGTACTGCGCCAATTCTTAAAGATTTGTTGGAGAAAGAAAAAATTCAGTTGGTGTCTGTAATGGATCACACACCTGGGCAAGGTCAATATGCGGATATTGATCGTTATCTGAAATTTATGGAGAAGTGGGTTGGTGTTTCATCTGATGCGCTAGGGTCTATGAAAGATGAAATTATGGCACAGATTAAAACCAACATTGAAGCTGAAGTTGAAAAACCACGTGACTGGAATATTATCCAAGATGTTGTAGAAGTTGCTCGTAAACATGGTATAGCTGTTGCATCCCACGATGATGACACCGCAGAAAAGGTTAAGCGACAAGCAGAAATGGGAGTCACCATTAGCGAATTCCCTGTATCTATAGAAGCTGCCAAGATTGCTAAACAAAATAATATGCACGTTATTATGGGTGCACCCAATGCTTTCCGTGGTAAATCTACATCAAATAACCTCAGTGCTATGGATGCTATTGAAGCAGGTGTTGTCGATATTCTCGCAACGGATTATTATCCAGCTTCGATGATTCACACCACATTTAAATTGGCATATGATAATATCATGCCATTACACGAAAGTATCAAATTAGTAAGTACCAACGCTGCCGATGCAATGGGCTTACAAGGTAGAGGTCGTATTGCCGTTGGTTATTCTGCGGATTTAGTTCTTGTCCATGAAAGTGATCGCTTCCCTCGTGTAAACGGAACTATCAGACGCGGTATACCGATACATTGGGATAGTCATCTAGTTTCTCTCTCCCAACATACTAAACTTTTGGCACCCCTTAGTTCATAATTAATCATTGAATTACTCAAATACAATCAAACCTTAAGATATTG
>CAYGTY010000166.1:0-13784 GCA_964352825.1 uncultured Anaerolineaceae bacterium | reverse complement strand
GTTCACTAGCAACACCAAATGTTTTCATTGTGCTAGGTTTCGTCCACAAGAACATTTCCAATACCAAAATATAAACATGCTCTAACGCAACCAATAACACTAAAATTGTACTGATTAACTGCATTGTCTCACCCCTTTTATTTAGCTATCTATTGAATAGCATAACCTAAAGTGATTGTCTTTACATCCTATAGAACAGGCATAAAGACAATCACAATAGATTTTAAATGACTTTAGAAGCTATATGTAGCAAATTCACTATCCCTCAGCCAGCAGTTCTTCGGTTTCTTCAACCGATGTCACAGGCATCTGACACATAAAATCACGGCAAACATAAACGGTGGGTTTATCACCGCGTTGTACACGATAACTCAACAAAGGAATTAACTCATGTTCATCTTGGTTTTGTCGTGCAAGTGCCGTAATCACATTCGGGCGATAAGGTTGACGCAGTGTATCTAATATCGCTTTTGTCTCAGCCGATGCAGGATTACCGACGATTGCAACTTCCGCTAAACCATTAACCAGCATATCAGCTGCATTCAGTGATTCGGAAAATGCCGAAGGATACTGCCCCATCGCGTCTGTCAGCAAGCGTAGAATAGCCCGTCCAGCTTCATCATATTTCGATTCACCTGTATACGCCGCTAAGCGAATAAGCTGTTTGGCAATCATCGCATTACCTGATGGAACAGCATTATCTTGCAAATTACGTGGACGGGTAATCAGTTCTTCATGGTCATCACTGGTATCATAAAAGCCACCATCATCGGTTTGATAATGTTCCAGAACAACATCTGCCAAACGACGCGCCTCAGCAAACCATTTTTCAACAAAGGTCGATTGATATAACTCCAACAAGGCATCTATCAGATTAGCATAATCTTCCAAATAGCCATTGAGCTTACTCCGTCCATCTTTATGAGTACGGTAGAGTCTGCCATTGTCATCAACCATCGACTCCAGCAAAAAGTCACCTGCCCGTTCAGATGCCACCAGATAATCTTCACGATTTAGCACTCGCCCTGCCTCAGCCAAACTGGCTAACATCATACCATTCCATGCAGTCAAGATTTTATCATCGAGTCCAGGGTGAACACGACTTGTCCGAGTTGCATAGAGGCGGTCTTTAATCGCAATTATCGCTGATTGTAACTCTCCAACTGTTAAATCTAGGTTTTCAGCGACCTCCGCTTCATCATGTGGCGCAAACAAAATATTCGAGCCTTCAAAATTACCACCTTCCGACATACCAAAGTATTCAATCGCAATCTGGCTTGCATTGGGGACATCATCTTCAATTGAAGCAAGGGATGCCTTAAGCTCATCAATTGTCCAGACAAAGAATTTACCCTCTTCCCCTTCACTATCTGCATCCGTCGTGCTATAAAACCCACCTTCAGGGGCTGTCATCTCGCGCAAGATATAATCATAGATTTCTTCTGCAATCTGTTTGAAGAAAATATCGCCCGTCACTTGATAGGTATGCAGAAATAATCGACTTAGTTGTGAATTATCGTAAAGCATCTTCTCAAAATGAGGAACAAGCCACCCTGCATCGACACTATAACGCGCAAACCCACCCCCAATCTGGTCATAAATTCCGCCATTTGCCATCTGCTTGAGCGTGAACGTAACGACATGTAAGGCTTCTTCATCACCAGTGCGTTGATAATAGCGCAAGAGATATTCGAGTTTCATCGGTTGTGGGAACTTCGGTTGTGAGCCGAATCCGCCATTCAATTTATCAAAGTCTGTCATCATCTTTTTAGCGGACTGATTCAATAAATCTATTGTCAGACCGCTATCATCATCCCGCCCAATGCCTAATACATCACGTTTAAGGGCTTGATGTAAATTATTAGCTTGTTGTTCCAATTCATCACGGCGGTTCACATACGCATCTTGGACAGCATGTAAAATTTGTACAAATGAGGGCATCCCATGACGCGGTGTATCAGGATAGTAAGTGCCACCATAAAAAGGACGACCATCAGGGAACATAAACACAGTCATCGGCCAGCCCCCATGTTGTGTCATCGCCTGCACAGCCTGCATATAAATATCATCAACATCAGGACGTTCTTCACGGTCAACCTTGATATTCACATACAAATCATTCATTACTTTCGCCGTATCGTCATCTTCAAAGCTCTCATGCGCCATTACATGACACCAATGACAGGAGCTATAACCCACACTCAGCAACACGGGTTTATTCTGTTCACGCGCGACAGCAAAGGCTTCCTCACCCCACGGATACCAGTCCACTGGATTATCGGCATGTTGCAAGAGATAAGGGCTGGTTTCGTCTTTCAATCGATTCATCTTATTTCCTATGAGATTATTTTAAGAATTATGGATTTCCATAATAGATAAGTTTATAGAGATTGATGGTAAAACATGGACAAAAAGCGCTAACTCACCTGTTAAATAGTCCGCTTCTATTATTAGACTTACTTCTTGTTTAGAGTACGGTTTATGGACAGTGAGAGATTGAGCATTCTCAATAAGCAAAGTAGATTTGACATCATTGAGCATCCCAATAATAACCTTAACCCATCGTTCAATACCATTAAATGATATTTGTAGGAATTCATCGCCAGATTGTAATTTGTAGCACCGGAAAGCATTCCGAGGTTCTATTTCAATGGGTTCAAAGCCATACTCTACAAGCGTGAATATATCATCTGAAATATAAAAATCAGGGTGCATTTTCATTCCTAAAGTTAATTAATCTATCGCATTATAGTAGGGCTATGTTAGATGAGGATTAGTGGTGGACACAAATTAAGACATCTCTTTTTGTCCTTCTCAGTGTCCTTTATGAGCTTCGATGGTAAAAATCCCTACCACGTCAGTAATTGAGGCGGTTCATCATCAGGTTCAGGCTCATCCCAGATTTTTTCTAACCAATCAAGTAGGTCTGTAGTCACTTTGGGTGTCAAGCGCACGCCAGCTTCAAAATTATTGGGCGAAAAGGCATACATATTGGTATAGTGCTTGCGCGTAATGCAAATCATATAATCACTCGACCAGCGTTTTGTCCCCCAGAGGAAGGCTAAGCCACCTACATCACGGCGCATCAACTCTACCCAACGCTCTCTATCCATATTATTGAGGTCAGTCATCGCAAATTTGAGCGTCAACATCGACCCATAGGTAAATGAGAGTTGGATAACTTTACTGACCGTATCGGCATCAACCAACATCGTAGACGCACCATCTTGTGAGGAGAGTTCGGCAACTTTACGCCCTGTATTTGTCCCCAAGGAACGCGTTTTAATAATCGACATCATCGGCATAGTAGGGAAGCGTCGTGCCAGTTCCACATCCAAGTCAATCTCGCCATTAAAAAACTGCTGTAATGACCATGGCGGATTAGTTCCATGTGCCAGTGCAGTTTCAGCATCATCTTCATCAACCAACTTTGCCGACACCTGAATGTCTATCGGCGTGACTTGTGTTTCAATGACTTCGGGTGGCTCACCCTTAGAAAAATCAGCATGTACCAACATATCCGCAGGAATCGGTTGTGTACTATAATCTTCATCATCTTCTGTCAGGGTCAAATCGAGTTCAGGTTTGGGTCTTTCTTTTTTAGGCGGAGACCATGTTTTATTGGGGTCTTCAAGCCCCCCTAATTTATCCAAGCGACGAACCACTTTATTGACAACTTCCTTTGAGTAGACAGGGCTGTCGGAACTGGATAATTTGTCTTTCATATCTTCAGTTTGTTTCTTATCAGGTTGGTTGGGTTTCATGTGTTTATTCCAAAGGTTACATATTATTATTATACGTGTAACTGCAATTTTTGAACAATGAGAATGTTTCTAGATTGTTTCTAAGGAATAATTAGCACAAATTTGATAGGGTATACGGTATAATCAATTGAATTAGACTAACAAAAAAAGGTAATGTCGATAAATGCAGTTCTGGGATAATAACGACAATAACGAAAATCAGGATAATAATTCCAATAACCGTCCACCACAGGGCGGACCACCACCTGACTGGCGGAAGTGGCTGTCTCCCGGTTTACTTGTGCTACTCATGTTCTTAGCATTGTTCTCCACATCTGGTTTGTTTGGCGGTTTATCGTCAGGTGTCGAGATTGATTATTCAGTAGTTTATGAACAACTTCAGCAAAACAATGTCTCATTACTGGACTTCCAAGGAAATTCGAGCGTTTCAGGGCAATTAAAGCGCACCATCACCATGCCAACACGCTCAGGGCGTACACGCAATGTTTCAGAATTTTCAGCATCTCTCCCACCAGATGGCGGTGCAGAATTATTAGCATTGGCACATGAACGCGGTATTGAAGTTATTCGGGCAACCCCTCCAGAATCCAACCTGCTGTTGTCCATCCTTATTAACTTCTTACCCTTAGTCTTCATCATTGGCTTTTTTGTATGGATGGGTCGTCGCGCACAAGGTCAAATGAATGGGATATTCTCTTTTGGGCAATCCCAAGCACGCGAAAAGTCGCCTGAACTCCCCTCTATCAAATTTGATGATGTCGCAGGTCAAGATGCCGCCAAGATGGAACTTGAAGAAGTGGTTGATTTCCTCAAACAACCTGAGAAATATGTTAAAGTCGGGGCAAAAGTACCCCGCGGTGTTTTACTCATTGGTCCTCCGGGAACAGGTAAAACCTTAATGGCGCGTGCTGTTGCTGGGGAAGCGAATGTCGCCTTCTTTAGTATCGCTGCATCAGAATTTGTTGAGATGTTTGTTGGTGTGGGTGCATCACGCGTCCGTGATTTATTTAAGAAAGCCAAAGACAATGCCCCTGCTATCATCTTCGTTGATGAAATTGATGCGGTCGGTCGTCGTCGTGGAACAGGCTTAGGCGGTGGACACGATGAACGTGAACAAACCCTCAATCAGCTTCTATCAGAAATGGATGGTTTTGATAACGAAACCAATATCGTCATGATAGCCGCAACCAACCGTCCTGATGTCTTAGACCCTGCACTTTTACGTCCGGGGCGTTTTGACCGTCAAATTACAGTTGACTTACCTGATATGCACGGACGACATGAAATTCTGAAAATTCACACCAAGAATAAGCCACTGTCGAATAATGTCGATTTGGAGTCTATGGCAAAGGCGACCATCGGATTCTCGGGTGCTGATATTGCAAACCTCGCTAATGAAGCAGCTATGAATGCAGCTCGCTATGACCGTCGTTTGATTACCATGTCTGACTTTACAACAGCCTATGAACGGATTCGGCTTGGGACAAAACGCCCTGCCCTCTCCAATGATAAAGATCGTCGCGTCACAGCTTATCATGAAGCAGGTCACGCGCTAGTATCCATGCTCATTCCTGATGCAATGGCACTACTGAAAACAACAATTATCCCACGCGGTCGTGCTTTAGGCGTTGCCTTTTATATGCCCAAAGACGACTCTATCCACCAATCCAAACGTCAACTCGAAGCCTTTATTCGGGTGGGTCTGGCAGGTCGGATTGCGGAAGAGCTTGTTTTTGATGATATAACAACAGGTGCGGCAGGTGACATCCAACAAGTGACACAGATTGCGCGTCGTATGGTTAAGATGTTTGGGATGAGTGATTCGATTGGGATGCTCAATTACGGTGATGATTCAGAGCAGCCCTTCCTCGGGTATGCAATGGCGAGTGGTCGTGATTATAGTGAAGAAACTGCATCTAAGCTCGATAACGAAATTAAGCGGATTATTGATGTGGCTTATCAAGAAGCACGTGAACTCTTAGAAGATCATCGTGAACAGCTTGACCAAATCGCAGAAGCCCTGCTCGAAAAAGAAACCGTCGAGCGCGATGAAATCTTGAGAATCTTAGGGATGACAGATGATACGACACAAATCATTCCTGAATCTGTTGCTGAGCATCTGCGAGAAGTTCTTTCTATCGAAGATGAACCTGATGGTGATACACCATCCAATGATGACAACGACGATTTTGATACTGTAGAATAAATCAAAAAGGGCGAGACAGATTATTCATATCTCGCCCTTTTAATTTATCTGTTATCTATCTTTTGTAAAATCTGATAATTCTTTAGAAAAATTTTGACATATATCTTGAGTCTCAGACAGGCAAGCCGTTTTCCCTACAGGGTTTCGTAGGGCTGACGACCTGTCCCAGCCGTCGATTTATTTCCAATTTATTTCTAGACTTTACAACTTATTCTTCACTCGCCATTTGTGCGACAAGTTGTTCTTGGACATGGCTTGGCATCTTATCATAACGATTAAATTCCATCGTATAGATACCGCGTCCACCTGTCATCGAGCGCAAATCATTCCCATAGCGCAACATCTCCGACATAGGGACTTCGGCTGTGACCACACTCTTTAGACCCACTGAGTCCATCCCTTGAACACGTCCACGACGGGTATTCAAGTCGCTCATAATATCACCCATCATCGCTTCGGGGACGGTGATTTTTACATTCATAATCGGTTCAAGTAGAACAGGTTTCGCTTTACGGAAAGCTTCGCGGAAGGCTTCGCGACCAGCTATCTGGAAGGCAATATCTTTAGAATCCACAGCATGTTCTTTACCGTCAAAGACATCAACCTTAACCATTTGTATCGGATAACCCGCAATGACACCTTCTGGTAACACGCCACGAATCCCTTTTTCGGCTGAGGACAAAAACTGATGCGAGATCGCACCCCCAAATACCGATGAGACAAATTCAAATTCGTCATCCGATGGTTCAACTTTGAGATCAACACGTCCATATTGTCCTGCACCCCCTGTTTGTTTCTTATGGGTATAGGTGGCTTCGGCATTGCCTGTGACTGTCTCACGATATGGAACTTTTGGCATCTCAACATCAACGTTTACACCCAGCGATTCAGCCCGTTTTAGCGTCACATCAATATGAATTTGCCCCATTCCCTCTAATACGGTTTGACGGGTGTCTGAGTCTTGTCGCCAACGAAGGGTGGGGTCAGCATCACAGAGGTTCGATAGTGTAGGTCCCATCTTAGCACTATCAGCCTGACCTTTTGGAGAGACAGCAACCATGTATAGGGGTTCTGGGAAGCTCGGTTGAACAATTACAAAGCCAGTATCTGTATCAGCAAAAGTATCTCCTGTTTTGGTAGCTGATAATTTAGCAACAACGCCAATATCACCAGCATGTAACCGCTTCACAGGGATTTGTTCTTTACCGCGCATGATAAACAATGAGTTGAAGCGTTCTTCTGCCCCACTGTTGACATTGATATTACGACTATCACTCGTTACTGTACCTGAGAAGATGCGGAAGTAATTAAGTGTCCCCACATACTTATCATTGAGTGTCTTAAAGACATAGGCAGCGAGCGGTTTATCGTTCGATTGAGGTGCTTTAATGTATTCGATTGTTTCCCCTCGTTTGATACGAACACGGCGCACAAGTGGAGGCGATGTATATGCGACCAATGCTTCTAATAGTGGCACTGTACCGACATTTTGTGTGGCAGATGTGACAAATACAGGAACAGTTTTTAATAGATGGGAGCGTGAGGCTTTCCGCATACCGTCACGAATTTCTTCAGGGGTAAGGGTTTCTTCATCAAAATATTTTTGGAGTAAATCGTCATCAGCTTCGGCAGCGGCTTCCATCAATTCCAGATGGGCTTCTTCAACAGAGTCTACATATTCTTCTGGTAAGTCAGACCGTTCTTGCCCCTTACCGAGATATGCTTTTTGGGTCAACACATTTGCCACACCGCGGAAGTCTGCTTCTTGACCAATCGGTACCATGATGGGTACAAATTTATAATCATCAAATGTGGTGCGGAGTTGTTCAAGGACTTCTTCATAATTTGCATTTTCGCGATCCATCTTATTGATAACCACGATAATCGGTTGTTGGAAGACGCGTGCATAATCCCATGCGAGTTCCGTCCCAACCTCAACACCTGATACGGCATCAACCACAACCACAACAGAATCTGCAACCCGTATCGCATTTTTGAGTTCCCCTTGAAAATCGATAAACCCAGGGGCATCTAAGATATTTATCTTGGTATCCATAAATTCGACAGGCACCAGCGAAGTCGATAGAGATAAACCGCGTTCTCTTTCCTCATCATCCCAGTCGGATACCATGTTCTTTTCCGAGATGTTACCCATACGGCTGGTCGCGCCTGTGTTAAATAACAATGCTTCAACCAGTGAGGTTTTGCCACTACTCTGATGCCCAACTAAAGCGACGTTTCTAATATTTTCAGATGTATACTCTTTCATAAAGGGGTCGCCTCCAAATAGCGATGTATTCAATAAACATAATTTTTAGAAAACGCGTGTTGTAGTAAAGACCCGCGCCATACACTAAATTTTAAATCCACGTTAACATATTGTCAAAGAGACGAATATCACGTTTCAACCGTGTATTACAGCAAAATCACTGCATTCGCGCAATTTGTGCAAGCAATTTTATAGTTGTGCGGATGTGTGGGCTATATATATCAAGGCATTCAAGGATAAAAACCTCTTATTCGCATTCGCACAGGTCGCTTGCTTTTTGTGTGGGTAGGTCGATTTATATCATGGCTCAATATCCTGTATATGGATTCTTCGGACTTACCTTTGTAAGTCCCTACGGTTTTATTCGGGTATTGTAAACACTAGCCTAGCAGAATTATGGCATTAAAAGGTGACTATTGGGTCACGTGAGAGCTTATAACTTGTGTGATATGCCTAAAAAATCATCTATCATCGTATAGGCTGATGATTACGCATAGTATGACCTAGTAGCACATGATAGAATCGCAACATTGTTAAGGTAATTACAAAATTAGGATGTGTGTATGAGCGAAAATGACTTTTTGTTTCGCGGTGACATTGAGGAACTTGACCCCGATGTTGCTGAGTTGATACGCCACGAAACCGCGCGTCAACAACAATATTTGATTATGATTCCATCAGAAAGCACCGTACCCTTTGCAGTACGTGATGCACTTAGTTCCCCCTTTCATAATATCTATGCAGAGGGGTATCCCTTAGAAGAAACCCGCACAATGAGCCAGCAAGAGATTTTGGATTATAATCAACGTCTACCTGAGTTCCGTCGTAACGCAGACAATCGCTATTATAAGGGGACAGAATACGCCAACATCATCGAATCATTAGCACGTCGTCGGGCAGCAGAATTATTCGCAACCGATGATTACTCAGCCGATGAACTCTACGTCAATGTTCAGCCACTATCAGGCGCACCAGCCAATAGTGCAGTCTATACGGCTCTGCTCAATGTCGGTGACACCGTGATGGGTATGGACTTGATTATGGGCGGTCACTTAACACACGGTAGCCCTGTAAACCGTAGTGGGAAGTTCTTCAATATCGTTAGTTACACCATTGACCCCGAGACCGAACAACTCGATTATGACAAAATGATGGAACTTGCACTGGAACATAAACCGAAAATGATTATCGGTGGCTATTCCAGCTATCCATTGCAACCTGATTGGCATGAATATCGCAAAATTGCGGATGCTGTCGGTGCATATTTCCTCGCTGATGTGGCGCATGTCGCAGGGATGATTGCTGGTGGAGTCTATCCTAGTCCAGTCGGAATTGCAGATATTGTCACCTTCACCACCCACAAAACACTCAATGGTCCACGTGGCGCAGTGGTGATGACCCATCGTAAAGATTTATCGCCTAAAATTGACCGTGGCGTTTTCCCAGGGGAACAAGGTGGTCCACATGTCAACGCGATGGCAGGTTTAGCAATTGCCTTACGTTTAGCATCGACTGAACAGTTCAAGAACTTACAAGAACAAACCATTAAAAATGCAAAACGTCTTGCTGATAAACTGACTGAACGTGGGTTGCATCTGCCCCATGGCGGTACAAATACCCATCTGATGGTGGTTGATTGTAAATCCGTCGTCGGTCCTGATGGCACAACCTTAAGTGGGGATATGGCGGCACGTGTGCTTGACCTTGTCGGCATTGTCGCAAATCGTCAGACCATTCCGGGCGATACCAGTGCGTTACGCCCATCAGGGATTCGCTTGGGTACACCGTGGATTACGCAACGTGGTTTTAAAGAAGAAGAAATTGACATGCTAGGCGACATCATTGCAGATGTTTTGCAGGCGTGTGTTCCTTTTAGCTTAATGGGACGTATTCGACCATTAGACCGTACCAAAGTTGATTTTGATGTTTTACAACAAGCTAAAATTCGCGTCCGTGATTTATCTGCGAGTGTTGGTATCGACACCGATGTCGAAGCGGATGGATACCCTCACTTTTATTATGGTGACACCCAAGCTGACGAAGATAGATTCTACGAAATCCGCATCAAGGGCGATAGCGCAACAGCATATTTGCAAACAGTATTGACCAGTGATGTTATGGCATTGGCAGATGGCGATGACCAACCGACCCACATCCTCGAAAAAGACGGGATGGTCATGGCAAGCGGTACAGTCACACGTGTATCAGCAACAGAATATATCTTAAATGTCGCTGGAAAAGTCGCACGCGCAGTTGCATGGCTACGTAGCTTGAGCGATGGCTTTGTCTTATATGACGAGCATGATGTGCATGGAAAAGTCGCAGGACCTGTCGATGTAGTTGTTTTGGGCGAAGGTGAGCCAGTCGCGATGGCAGGCACAGCAGGTTATGCACAAAAAGCCTATCATATCGGCTTAAACGGTGACAATTACTTCGGTCAATCAAGCCAAGATTTACCTAAATTTGTTCCAGATGTCGCAATGGTAGATATGTTGCTAGAGACACCCTTACATGGTCTGCACATTGAACTCGGCGCGAAGATGGCACCTTTTGCAGGCTATGATATGCCGCTGTGGTATGCCTCTGTATCCGAAGAACATCACGCCGTCCGCAATCACTCAGGTATCTTTGATGTCACGCATATGGGTGTCTTTGATGTGCGCGGTGCAGGTGCAGAACAATTCCTCGATACTGTCACCACCAACGATGTTCAACGCCTTGAAGTTGGGGATTCACATTACACCTATTTCTTAGATGTTGACGGGATTCCATTTGATGATTTGATGATTTATCGGCTAGCTGATGAGCATTTCCTCGTGGTTGTGAACGCGTCAAATAATGATAAAAACTGGCAATGGCTGAACAAAGTCATCAATCAAGAGGTCATGATTGACGCAAGTAACCCATCACGCGTCATTGAAGGAACAGACCGCTTTGAGTTACGCGATTTACGTACCGCACAATGGGGTGATGAACAACGGGTTGATATTGCTTTACAAGGTCCAGCGAGTAAGGATTTACTACTCCAGCTAGAGGGTAGTGAAGAAGATAAAGCCAAAGTTGCTGGCTTGAAGTGGGCGAATGTCACACAGGTCACACTTGGTGGATTTGATTTGATTGTCTCGCGTACAGGCTATACAGGTGAACGTGTCGCTTATGAGCTATTTGTCCACCCTGACCAATCTGCCGATTTATTCAAAGCCTTAGTCGATTTGGGTGTTACCCCTTGTGGCTTAGCATCACGCGATAGTCTACGGATTGAAGCAGGGCTTCCTTTGTATGGTCATGAATTAGAGGGCGACCTCAGTATGAATCCTGCTGATGCTGGTTTTGGGACATATGTCAAACTCTATAAGCCTTTCTTTGTGGGTAAGCGTGCATTCCTAGAGCATGAAGCCCAGCGTGATGTACAGATTAGTCGCTTCCGTATGGATAACAAGGGCTCACGTCCAGCCCATCAAGGCGACCCAATTGTGAATAATCGCGGTAAGGTTGTCGGGATTGTGACCAGTTGTAGTATTGATAGCGAGGGGTATCAATTAGGACAAGTCTTATTGCACACAGACTACCGCAAAACGGGTACAGAACTTGCCGTTTTTGCAGGGTCTGCACGCTCAAAAGCAAAAGACCTCAGTAACCTGTCAATTGGTAAAAAGGTCAATATGCCTGAGCCTGTGACGATTGTTTCACGCTTTCCGAAGAAATAGCAAAGACTCTTAAACTAGCCCCTCAGCATCTGTTGAGGGGACTTCACCTATTTTTGTGGGATACCCCAAATTTGTATTTCCGACCGACTTCCTCGTTGGATGAGGGTTTTACCATCTCCTGAGAATTGGATTCCCTCACCGATAAAGTCCGAGATTTGCCCAATAACCTCACCTGTTTCTGTGCTATATCCCCACAACTTAGAACCCGAATGGATTAGGAGTAAATCACCTATCGGATTGAGGGCAAGTTCAATGTGTGATGAACCGCCTGAAGGATTGATAAAGTCGAGTGTCTTAATCATATCTCGTGACTCTATATCCCAGAACACAATTTTGTGATGGATACATTCTTGTCCTGCGGCTTCAATCGGCTCACGGCAATAGGCATAAATCATCTGTTGATTATCTACGCTAAAGGTCACATCAAATATACCGCTTCCCGATTCTTCAAATACTTCAATCGTATCCCCATTGACGTTGAACAAGTCCATCGTACGGTCAAGATAGATGACAGCAAATCGTGTTTCATTCGGCTCAACCGCGAGTTGTGTTCCTGTTTTTGGACTCGTGTCAATTGTCAGGATTTCTTCAAGGTACTGATAACCATAAATCGTCTGTAAGCCAATGTAAACCAGCATATTATCAACAAAGCTCATGTCATAGACAAAGTAATCTTCGATGACACCATATCGTTCTTTCGTGTTTAAATCCCAGTATTCGATACGATTGGGATTATGCAATGCGATGGCAACGGTATTGTTACTGACGGTTGTGCTAGCAATGTTGGTGTTTTCTGCTAGTTCAGGCTCAATCAAGACGATACGATCTTCATAGAATCTGTGAAAAGCATATACTTTGTAGTCGGGGAAACCTTCACCAAGAACATACCAGCTACTATCAGCAGTAAATGAAGCCGATAAATTGCTTTCTGCTTCATAGCGTTGTGTTTGTGTTAGCAGATTAAACGTTGCTGTGTCGATAACACTATCATCAGTCAACATCACGGGTTCAAGCCAATAGTCCTCGCCTACCCCTTCTGCGACCCAACCCGATAATCTATCAGCCTCCACTTGCCACCAACGAAAGCCTGCTTCACACTGAGAACCATCAATAACCCGAAAAGCCTGCCACTGATATAGTTGACCGAGGCGTTCACCATTGGGTGTAGCACGGACATTGATCGGGTCTTGTGTGATGACATAGCCGTAATCACCGACTTGTAAGCGCGTTACAGGGCAATCATCTGTTTCCTGAGCAAAAACCACACCAGAACTTAGCCATAACAATACAACTATGAGTAACAAACGCATATCCCACCCTCACCATCGAGCTTCCATTATGTTAATTATAGTAGAGGACTTAGGAATATGTTTGTTATCAGCCGTCTTTTTCAATTAAACGTGATGATTCATTACGAGCGACAATCTCCGTAATCTTTTGATGTTGAGCAAAGAGCACGATTGTATCGCCATGATGAACAATCTCACTCCCCTTAGGATGGACATTAGGAAGCCCATCATCACTGCGATGTAATAAGACAATATCGACATGCTCGTCTTCTTGAATTGCAGCTACAGATAAGCCATCCATAAATGAATCTTTGCGGACGACGAGGCGAATCATGCTGTATTCATCCCCTGCGATATGGATATTCTGAGTGATTTCTGCGCCAACAGCTGCCCCTGCAAATGCGGGTGCGGCTAAATCTGACGCACTCAATACTTCAGCATTGAAGAAACGTTCAATCTGCTGCGCAAGGCGATGATCCCACATCCGTGTCACCAGCCGAATATCAGGTTTCATATCGCGGATACGCATGGTGACTTCGAGGTTAATGT